>JAYRHV010000138.1:0-1616 GCA_041907165.1 Candidatus Omnitrophota bacterium
AAATCCCGGCGATGCCAAACGCGCCAAAGACCGAGACGCAGGCTAAAATCACTTTGATAAGAATATCCGTCATTGTCATAGGGCTTACTTTAGAATCAGTCCCTGATCAGAAATTTTTTCATACGTCATTTCATTAAATGGAGCAAATGTGCTGGCTAAATCCGCAAAAACATCTTCTGAACGTTGATACGAAAAACTTTTTCCTAATTTTTCGCAAAGCAACGACAAAATTTCCCAATCGCCCTTGGCTTGTCCCATCGGCAAAAACGCCGGCCAAATCCGCTGGACACGATTTTGAAAATTAGTAAACGTCCCGTCTTTTTCGGCATAGACACTGCTGGGCAAAATCAAATGCGCGAGCGAACAGGTGTCATTGATATTGCTGGCCTGATACACAAAAAGTTTAACAGCACCCGCAATTTTTTCGACAGTTTCCTTGCCGTAAAGCTTGACTAAATCATGCCCAAAAACATAAAGCACGTCGAGTTCTCCTCGGGTAGCTTTTTGAATCATCTGATCCGTTTGGGCCAACGGATCATGCGCAAAAATCGCCGCAGCGCCGGCTGTGTTGGGATTGCGGTCAGCCATAAGCAAAAGCTCATCTGCCTCTGCCGGATCTTGGGGCAGACGAAAATCGACCTGCGCCCCTTTTAAATTTTCGACGAATAATTTGCGCGCTACAAAAAGATCTTCATTGGTCAACTGGACAGAGGCTAAAACGCCGATCTTTTCACAACGTCCCGCATCTTGCAGCGGCTTAATGGCTTGCGCTAGCGTTGCAATCGCCTGTTGCCAAGCAATTTCTTTGCCGTTTAACAGAGGTGTTTTGATGCGATTCTCGTCGATAAAATGATAATTATACCGGCCGATATCGCACATCCAATAGCTATTAACGTCCGGATTAAGCCGCGGCTTAAGGCGCATGACCCGGTCCTTTTTCAACTGATGCGGACGGCTTTTGTCCCACTCGACGGTAATATTGCATCCACGGCTGCAGCCAGGACAAACGGAATTGGTCTTCTCTAAATACCACACGCGGCATTTGAACCGAAAGTCCTTGTCCGTCAAAGCGCCGACCGGACAAATATCGACGACGTTTCCGGAATAATTATTGTTTAACTCTTTGCCCGGATAAAGGTCGACTTGCGAATGGTCCCCGCGCTCAAAAACGCCAAACTCATGGGTCTTGGTGATATGGTCGGTAAAGCGCACGCAACGGGTACAGAGAATACAGCGTTCCTGATCGAGCATGACGGTTGGCCCTAAAGAAAACGCCTTCTTTTCTTTTTTGACCTTAACATCGTCTAAACGGCTGTCGTACTGGCCGTGCTGCATATAATAATCTTGCAGTTTGCATTCGCCGGCCTGATCGCAAACCGGGCAATCCAAGGGATGATTAACGAGCAAAAATTCCAAAACGCTTTTTCGCACTTCAAGGACATTGGCAGAGGTCGTATTGACAACCATCCCCTCGCTAACGGGCGTATAACAGGCAATTTGTAATTTAGGCTGCTTAGCGACCTCAACCATACAAATGCGGCAATTGCCCGCAACCGGCAGTGCCGGATGATAGCAATAGTGTGGAATCGAAATCCCCAATTTTTTTGCTGCGGCAA
>JAYRHV010000139.1:0-3989 GCA_041907165.1 Candidatus Omnitrophota bacterium
CCGCCCTTGAAAATGTGATTTTGCCGGCTTTGATTGATAAAAATGTCAGGAGTGTCGATGCCGTTAAAACTAAGGCGATGGCGCTTTTAGACCGTGTGGGCTTAAGCCAAAGATATGAACACAAAGGACATGAACTTTCTGGCGGCGAACAGCAGCGGGTGGCGATTGCGCGCGCTCTGATCAATGAGCCTAAAGTGCTTTTTTGCGATGAACCGACGGGGAATTTGGATTTTGAAAGCGGGCAGGGGGTCATTGACCTTTTGATGGAATTAAACAAAAAGAATAAGCAGACCTTGGTCATTGTGACCCATGACGAACAGATCGCCAGACGTTCCGGCCGTGTGGTCAAAATGCGTGATGGACGATTAGTTTAACGTTCCCCCTCTTTAACAAAGAGGACGTTAGGGCTGTTTGAAAGGACCATTATGAAAATTTATATCAACGGAAAATTTTATTCCAAAGAAAACGCAAGCGTGTCGGTCTTTGACCATGGCTTTCTTTACGGCGACGGCGCTTTTGAGGGGATTCGGGCGTATGACCGGCTTGTTTTTCGACTCAGCGAGCATATCGACCGGCTTTATGAAACGTGTCATACGATGATGATCGGCATCCCGTTTTCCAAAAAAGAAATGCAACAGGCGATTGTGGCCACCCTTAAGGAAAATAAAATCGACAACGGTTATATTCGCGTGATTGTCACTCGTGGCGTCGGCGACTTAGGGCTTGATCCGCGCAAATGTCACGGCAAGCCGACATTGATCATTATCGCGGACACCATTACCCTTTATCCGGCCGAGCTTTATCAAAAAGGGATGGACATTATCACGGTGCCGACGGCAAAAAACCATCCGGAAGCTTTAAACCCACAGCTTAAGTCGCTAAATTATTTGAATAATATTTTGGCCAAAATTGAGGCCAACAATTCCGGGTATAATGAAGCGATCATGCTCGATACAAACGGTTATATCGGCGAATGTACGGGTGACAATATTATCATCGTCAAAAGCGGGCGGCTTTTAACGCCTAGTCACGGACGGCTTAAGGGAATTACTTTGGCGGCCGTCTGGGATTTGGCTAAAAAGTTTAAAATTCCGGCAGAGGAAGGTTTTATTACCCGGCACGAAGTGTATAATGCGGATGAATGTTTTTTGACCGGCACAGCTGCGGAAATTATTCCGATTGTCAAAGTTGACGGACGCACTATTGGTACAGGCAATCCGGGGGCCATAACAAATAAATTAATCACCGCCTTTCATGCGGTAACGCGCAAGGATGGGGTGAAGTATTGAACCATCAGGGATTCCTGATGGTTCATCCCAAGGAGTAAAGCCCTTTTACGAAGGGCTTCACGACGTGGGATAAACAAAAGGTTATTTTATGCAATGTAATATTTGTACCAAAAAAAAAGCGACGGTGCATTTGACCGAGATTGTCGACGGACAAGTGACTGAGCTTCATTTGTGTGAAGAGTGCGCCCGCGAGAAAAGCGTGCAGATGGAACAGCAGTTTGGGTTGGCGGACCTTTTGGCTGGATTGGCAGATTTTGGCAAGCAGGTCAAAGATGTTGACAAAGTCAAGCTCGACTGCCCGCATTGCGCTGTCAGCTATGATGATTTTAAAAAATTTGGCAGGCTAGGTTGCAGTGAATGTTACACGGCGTTTCGCGAACATTTAAGCTCTTTGCTCAAAAAGATCCATGGCTCGAATTTGCATTTGGGCAAAGCGCCGGTCGCTTTTCCTGTGCCGGCCGGTCCTCAGATCGAAACTTTGCGCGACCTTAAAACCCAGTTGCAAGAAGCGGTCCAAAAGGAAGATTTTGAAAAAGCCGCGCAACTGCGCGATAAGATACATATTCTTGAGAAAAAAGAAGAAGGTCAACCATGAATATTGACGACTTGATCCATCATACGGCACAGTGGCTTAAAGGTTCGGGGCCCAGTTCGCACATTGTCATGTCGACGCGTATTCGTTTGGCGCGCAATTTAGCTAAGGTGCCTTTTCCCAATCGCGCTGAAAAAAAAGATTTGCTCAATGTCGTAGAGGATGTTGGCAAGGCGATTGGGGAAAATGAATATTTTAAAAATTCGGTTTTTTTGAAAATGAATGATTTAGACAGCATTGACAAACAATTTTTGGTCGAGCGGCATTTGATGAGCCATGAACATGCCGTCAGCGGGGACGGAAAAGCCCTGATTGTTTCCTCCGAGGAGATCTTGTCGGTTATGGTCAACGAGGAAGATCATTTGCGTATTCAGGTCATGCAGTCGGGTCTTAATTTGACCGAGAGTTGGCGGATTATCAATATGTTAGACGACAGTTTGTCTAAGAAACTCAATTATGCTTATCTGGGCAACTGGGGCTATTTGACGGCTTGTCCGACGAATACGGGCACGGCGATGCGTGGGTCGGTCATGCTGCATTTGCCAGCGTTGGTCATGACCAAACAGATCAACAAAGTTTTGGCGGCGATTGCCAAATTGTCGTTTGCGTCTCGCGGCTTTTACGGCGAGGGCACGCAGGCGAGGGGGAACATTTATCAGATTTCTAATCAAGTGTCTTTAGGCCATAGCGAGGAGGATATTTTACAAAATATCGGCGGGCTAATTCGTCAGGTCATCGAACAGGAAGAGCAGGCGCGCCAAGCGCTGTTTGTTCAAAACCGATCGATGCTCGAGGACAAAATTTTTCGCAGTTTAGGCGTTTTAAAAAGCGCGCATATTATTTCGAGCCAAGAAACCATTGAGCTTTTGTCGATGGTGCGTTTAGGGGTGGATTTGGGGATTATTAATCAGGTTGACCGCGCAAATATCAATGAACTGTTTATCACGATACAGCCGGCGCATCTGCAAAAAATTGAAGGCAAAAAACTGACCCCCGCTCAACGGGATACTCGTCGGGCGGCGTTGATTCGCGAAAAGTTAGGAGGCGTTTGATGTTTAATCGATTTACGGAAAGAGCACGCAAGGTCATTGTTTACGCTAAAGAAGAAGCTCGTCGTTTTAACCATGATTATATCGGCACCGAACATCTGCTGATGGGTTTGATCCGT
This sequence comes from Candidatus Omnitrophota bacterium, assembly GCA_041907165.1. GTDB lineage: Bacteria > Omnitrophota > Gorgyraeia > Zapsychrales > JANLHA01 > JADLGJ01. Next base: position 3,050 of record JAYRHV010000139.1, read on the forward strand.
GAAGGGGAAGGGGTTGCGGCCGCTGTTTTACAAAAATTAGGCTTAGACTTGGAAACGATCCGTATCGAGGTCGAAAAATTAGTGCAGCCCGGGCCGCAGACGCAGGTGTTAGGGGACATCCCTTTTACGCCGCGTTCGAAAAAAGCGCTTGAGCTTTCCGCCGAGGAAGCACGTGCTTTGGGACATAATTATATCGGTACCGAGCATTTGCTTTTGGGGCTGGTCAAAGAAGGCGAAGGCATGGCGTATCGTGTTCTTTTAAATCTGGGGCTTGATTTAGGAAAGTTGCGCAATGAAGTTATGGAGCTGTTAGGCTCTGGCATTCCCGGCTTTGGCACGCAGGAGCCAGCCAAAAGCGGCAAGACACCGGCGATTGATGCCTATGGGCGAAATTTAAATAAATTGGCGAAAGAAGGCAAGCTGGACCCTGTGATCGGCCGTCAGGATGAGATTGAGCGTATTGTCCAGATTCTAAGTCGCCGCACAAAGAATAATCCTGTTCTCTTAGGAGAGGCTGGGGTAGGTAAGACAGCGATCGTCGAGGGATTAGCTCAGCTGATTATCAAGGGGGATGTGCCTGAGCTTTTGCGTGAAAAAAATATTATTGTGCTCGACTTGGCTCTCATGATCGCGGGGACCAAATACCGCGGTCAGTTTGAGGAACGTATTAAGGCGATCATGGATGAGATCAAGCGTTCGGGAAAGATTATCCTTTTTGTCGACGAGCTTCACACGCTCGTTGGGGCAGGCGCGGCGGAAGGGGCCATTGATGCGGCCAATATTTTAAAGCCGGCCTTGGCGCGCGGGGAAATCCAATGCATTGGAGCTACGACTTTAGACGAATACCGAAAGCACATTGAAAAAGACGCGGCGCTGGAACGGCGTTTTCAGACAATTATCGTCGATCAACCGTCGGCGGATGAGGCGGTCCAGATTTTAA
>JAYRHV010000140.1:0-2069 GCA_041907165.1 Candidatus Omnitrophota bacterium
ATTCTTGTCGATCCGATCGGCTATACCGAAATGCTTATTCTTATGGTCAACTCTCGCGGAGTGATTACCGATTCAGGAACTGTTGTCGAGGAAACCTGCGTTTTGCAAGTGCCCTGCGTACAAATACGCATGTCCACTGAGCGCCCACAGGTGTATGATGCCCGCTCGAGTGTTAAATTCGACCCGAGTCAGCCAGAAGATTATCCTTTCGACGGCATTTACCGAAAATTTGAAAATCTTTACGGCAAGAAATGGAAACACAACTTAGGCGACGGCAAGGCTTCCGAGCGGATTGTCAATGATTTACGCAGCCGCCTTAAAAACGACGAATTTCGTACCCACAAGCCAGAAGATTATCATATTAAAATCGCGCGATCTTACAGGGAAGATGGACTTGGAAAAACTTAATGGGCGTTTGACAGATGGAATTATTGCTTTCATCGATTTTTTGTTAATTCCTTTGACCTTACTGAGTGCCGGTGTGTGCTTAGGGATAAAAAGGTTAGGGATGCAAAGGATGCCATGGAGTAAAAAAATATTTATGCGCGTAGGTATCTTTCCTGTCCGTGACCATTATTATGAACCGCTTTTTAATCCGCGGCATTTGAAGAAGTCGCTAAGAGATGACCGCACGCTGCCGGCCATCGATTTTAATGTTGCCGAGCAATTAAGCCTTTTGGGTAAGTTTGACTTTAATGAAGAGTTAAAAAAATTTCCCTTAGATAAAACACAGCATCTGGAATTTTATTATCATAATCCAAGCATCGGGACTGGGGATGCCGAGTATCTCTATAATATGATCCGGCTCTATAAACCCAAAAGGATCATTGAAATCGGCAGCGGGCATTCAACATTAATGGCAGTCAACGCGGTCAAACAAAATGTCCACGACGACCCAAAATATTCTTGTCAACACACATGCATCGAACCCTATGAAATGAGTTGGTTGGAAACTTTAGGAATAACGATCGTCCGTGAAAAAGTCGAAAATGTTGATAAAAAACTATTCTCAAGTTTAGAAGCGGGTGATATTTTATTTATCGACTCCTCGCACATGATTAGACCTCAGGGGGATGTGCTTTTTGAATACTTGGAAATTTTACCTATTTTAAAACCCAAAGTTTTAGTGCACGTCCATGATATTTTTACTCCGAAAGATTATCTAGACGAATGGGTGATACGGGACATGAAGTTGTGGAATGAACAATATTTGCTCGAAGCTTTTTTATCGTTTAATAAAGAATATCGAATCATCGGCGCTTTAAATTTTTTAAAACACCATCATTTTAGTGAACTTGCGCTGCGGTGTCCCATTTTGGCTAACGAAACTCATGAAGAGCCCTGTTCATTTTGGCTGATCAAATCTTGACGGGGAAAAAAATATGGCCCATAAAATTTCATTTATCATCGCTTCGGTTGACCGGGATCAGGATTTACAACGCTGTGTCACATCCATCGAAAAAGCGCATGAATACAAACCGGATATTCCCATTGAAATCTTTGTCGTGATTCAGCAAGCCAAGCAAAAGAAAGATATTCATCTGAAATATCCCGATTTAACGCAGATCCTTTATATTGACCGATTAGGACTTTCGGTTGCCAGAAACCATGCGATCAAAATAAGCACCGGGGATTATCTGGTTTTTATCGACGACGATGCTTCGGTCGATGAAAATTTTATTGATGCGTTAACGCAAATAATCGACACTCATGGCACTGTTGGCGCATTTTGCGGCCGTCTGATTGACAGAATTGAAAAAACGCCTTTTTCCTGTCTTTTTAGCAACATGCAGACTAAAAAACTCAGCCGTTTTGACTTTCAGTATTTTATGGGCAGCGCCCATGTCATCCGTCAGGATGTACTCAAGCAAATCGGCGGTTACGACGAGCGCTTTGGAGTGGGTTCAAAATTTTTCGGCTCCGAAGAAAGCGATATGTTTTTTCGATTAAAAGCCTCTGGCCGGCAAGTCCTTTATGTGCCGGATTTAGTCTTTTTCCATCCGATTCTGACCGTGCCCCCAAGCTATGTTTACAAATATTCCTATGCCATCGCCGCGGCGCTGACGAAA
>JAYRHV010000141.1:0-16002 GCA_041907165.1 Candidatus Omnitrophota bacterium
ATGTGCACCGGATCTCTAATCGTTTTGGGTATGTCAAGACTAAAGACCCGCATGAAACAGAACAAGCGTTGCGAAAAAACTTGCCACAAAAGTTCTGGATCGATTACAATGCCCTTTTGGTTGTTTGGGGACAAAATGTGTGTAAACCTATTTCGCCGTTGTGCTCAACGTGCCGACTACATTCTATTTGCAGCCGGGTGGGCGTAACACAAAGCCGTTAGGATATGCTAAAACTTTTTTTATTCCTTTCAGAAATTTTGGACAACCCCGTCGTGGATTTAGATGGCCGCGTTATCGGAAAGTTGCACGATATCCCGATGAAGGTCAGCGAAGAGGAAATCTATCCGCGCAGCAAAGGGCTTATGATTTACCGTGGATTTTGGCGGCGTGAATTTGCCTATGTCCGTATGGAAGACGTCAAAGAGATCGACGATGTAATCAAGTTAAAAATCCCTTCTGAAAAAGTTGCTTTTTTAAAATCCCGTCCCCAGCACGAGTTTACTTTGCGCCATGACATCTTAGACCGGCAGGTCGTTGATACCGAAAACCGCAAGGTCGTGCGGGTCAATGACGCGCATCTTCTTAGGGTCGATAATCATTTGTATCTGGCCCACGTGGACGTCGGGCTTCGCGCTCTGGTCAGGCGTTTGGAGTGGACGAAGTTTGTGGATTTTTTTGTAAAGATCCTTGTGCCCCGCTCGCCGTATTTAACGCAGGAAGAGTTTATCCCTTGGAAAAACACGCATGTTTTTACTTCCGGACGGCAGAAAAATGTTTTGCGTTTAGACGTAGCCCGGCAGAAACTTTCTCAGATCCCGCCGACCGACTTGGCGGATATTATGCAGGACTTAGACATTTTTGGGAAGCTTGCACTTTTTAAATCGCTGGACGTCACCCTGCAGAGAAAAGTTTTTGAGGACTTGGCGACACAGGAGAAGCAGGATTTGATCGACCATATTGAGGACAAGGAAGCGGCCAGCTTGATCGAGAACATCCCCGCCGATGAAGCGACGGACCTTCTGATGACGATGTCTAAAGATACGATCCTGCGGCTGATGCGCCATATGGAGACAAAGCAATCTAAAAAGTTGCGCAAGCTCTTGGGTTTTGCGCGCGACTCGGCCGGCGGGCTTATGACAACCGAGTATTTATACCTTAACCAAAACGCCGTCGTAGCAGATGCTTTGCAGTTGGTCAAAAACAATGTCAATTATCCGGGCAACATCCATCATATTTATATCGTCGATGATTTTCACCGTTTAGTGGGGATGACCTCGATACGCCGTTACATCCATCTTGCCCCACAGGTCCCTATCATGGATACGTGTTTTCCCAAAAAAGTTTTTGTCCGCACATCCGACGGGATGGAAGAGATCGCGCTGTTGCTGGAAAAATACAAGTTTACATCCATTCCGGTTTTAAGCGACGATGATATCTTGCAGGGCGCGGTCACCACAGATGATGTGATGGAGGCCTTGATCTCGATTGCATGGACAAAATATAAAGAAAAGCTGGCATAGGATTTTGTTCGGGTTTGCCGTCGGGCAAAATTTTATTTTTATTATTGCGTTTAAAAACAATTTGTGTTAATTTTTATACTGTCAACTGGATGTCTGAGCAAGTATTTTGATATTTTTTATTAACCTTTAGCGAAAATTCAACGAAAGCCTCATTTACAAAAATGAAAACGCCCACACGCGAAGGGACCTTGTAGCTTAAAGGGTCCTTATTTTTTTGTAATGGATAAAAAAATGAAAATCGGCATGACCTATAATTTGAAGTCTGATTGGAAAATTACCGACGGGGATATGCCCGACGGCAACGCCGAATTTGACAGCCCGCAGACGATTGATGATCTTGCCCGGATTTTTGAGTCGTTTGGACATACAGTCATAAAAATCGGCAATGTCCAAAAACTTCTTGCTCAGATTAATACACTTGATGTGGATATCGTTTTTAATATCCATGAAGGAACAGGCGACCGCAACCGCGAGTCGCAGGTGCCGATTATTTTGGACCTGTATAAAATTCCTTTTACCGGTTCTGATGCGCTGACTTTAGGGATCACGCTGGATAAAATGGTGGCAAAGAAATGTTTTATCGCTGACGGCGTGCCGACACCGCGTTTTTTTGTTGCTTATAATACGCAGAATTTAGAGAAACTTAATACGATTGGTTTTCCCTTGATTGTCAAGACGATGTGGGAAGGGACGTCTAAAGGCTTGTCAGAAAATTCTCTCGTCCATGATTATACGGCGCTGGCCCGTCAGGTTGCGCTTATCGTCGAAAAATATAAACAACCGGCCTTGGTCGAAGAATTTATCAGCGGCACCGAGTTTACCATCGGGGTTATCGGCAACGAAAACCCTGTGGCGATGCCGGTAGCCCAGGTGTGCATCGGTGGCAATACCGATTTGGGCGATCATTTTTATACTTTTGAACTGACCCAAGGCAATGAAGTGCGCTACGTTTGTCCTGCCCAGATCTCGTCTGAGCTGACAAAAAAGATGCAGGCGATTTCTGTCGCGGCTTATCAGAGTGTCGGTTGCCGAGATTACGGGCGGGTTGATTTTCGCGTTGACCAGAAGGGTAATCCTTATGTTTTAGAAATCAATCCCTTGCCGTCTTTGGATCGTAAAGATGTTTTTAACCTTTTCCCAAAGGTTTTGGGAACGACCTTTGAGGATACCATAAATCACATTCTTAACTTAGCCCTGAAACGTTACGGTTTAGTAGACGGCAATGCACAAAAGCCGGCGGCCGCTTTCCAAGACGGGTTTAAGTGATGGCGCTGACAAAGGCCAGAAGGAAGGAAAAAGAATGAACCCACTCGCAACCATTGCCAAAGACATCCCCGCAAGCGACAAGATTTCTGTTAAACCACAAATCCCTTTAACAGATCGCGAACAAGAAATTTTAGCCCTTTATAAAAACGCGACACCCTCTGATTGGGAAGATTGGCGCTGGCAAATCCGCAACCGTATTCGCACTAAAGACGAAATCAGCAAAATATTAAATTTGACCGCCAAAGAAATCAAAGGCATTGAGGGCAGCGGCACCAAATTAACCATGTCGATTCCGCCGTATTTTGCCAGTTTAATCGACGTCTCTGATACGCGCTGTCCGATCCGTTTGCAAAGTGTTCCCCAATCCGATGAGCTTAAGAGCTCGCCTGAGGAAATGCGCGACCCCTGCGGCGAAGATAAAAATTCGCCCGTGCATGGCTTGGTCCACCGTTACCCTGACCGGGTGCTTTTTCTTGTCAATGAAATGTGCGCGATGTATTGCCGTTATTGCACGCGTTCGCGCATGGTCGGCGACGGTAACCGAACTTTAAGCACGGCGACGTACGAAAAAGCTTTTGAGTATATCCGCTCAAACAAAAAGATCCGCGATGTGCTTATCTCCGGCGGAGACCCTTTGACGATGAGCGATAATGTTTTGGAATTTATCATTAAGAATGTTAAAGCGATCCCGCACGTCGAGTTTGTCCGTATCGGGACACGTATTCCGGTGACCTTGCCCCAGCGGGTCACGCCCGAATTAATCGCTATGCTTAAAAAATACAGTCCGATTTGGATGAGCATCCATTTTAATCACGCCTGCGAAATTACCGAGCGTGTCAAGCATGCCTGCAATTTGATCGCTGACAGTGGGATTCCGATGGGCAGCCAAACGGTTCTTCTTAAAGGGGTTAATGATAATCCTGCAACCATGAAAAAATTAATGCACGAGCTTTTAAAAATCCGTGTGCGGCCATATTATATTTATCAGTGCGACCCGATTATGGGATCAAAACATTTTCGCACGCCTGTTTCGGTTGGGATGAATATTATGGAACATTTGCGTGGACATACGACAGGGTACGCTGTACCCACCTATGTAATTGACGCGCCGGGCGGTGGCGGCAAAATTCCGGCGAGCCCCGGTTATATTATTTCGCAGGAGAAAGGCAAAACTGTCCTTCGCAATTACGCTAATGAAAAATATACGTATTATGACCCTTAAGTTGTTTTCACAAAACTCCTTGATTTTAAATAAGATGGGGAGTATGTTTATAGTGTGATTAATGAAAAGATTTTTTATTCGACAATTTATTTACAGGATACATAACACAGGAGGGGAAAATGAAAAAGTTAAGCGCAATTTTTGTTGCAGTAGCCATGATGGCGGTTTTAGCAACACCCAGTTTTGCAATTTTACGTAAAGATATGCAAAGCATTCGCGGGACCGTTACATATGTCAATTCAGCACGTACAGAAATTACAGTTAAAGATTCCAGCAGTGGAAAAGATTTAACGTTTACGAGTCCTGGGTTGGGTGCGGCAATCGTCGCGGGAACCCCGGTTGTTATTTTATATAAAACAGGCACTACCGTTGCAAAAACAGTGCGCGTTATTGTGCCTAAAAAAGCCGGTGGCAGAGCAAGAGCTGCAGCAGCCGCTCCAGCGTATAGCGCCCCTAAAGCAATGAGTGCAGAGCCGGCGTACACGATGCCCAAAACAACGGCTCCCGCCAAGAAGAGCAGCTGGTAATTTTGTCTAAGAAAATTTTAAAGGCCGTCATGATTTTATGGCGGCCTTTTTTTTGTTGAGGAGTTTCGTCTTTACAATTGAAAAAACTATAATATAATAGCCCTGCTTTTAAACGGATTAACAGACTACATAATATATTATAGTAGAGAAGGCGGGTGAATTTCGTTATGGTCGAAGTTAAAATCACAGATAAAAACGGTTTTGAAAAGGCGATGCGTATTTTTAAGAAGGCATGCCAAAAAGAAGGGTTTCTCGTCGAAATCAAGGAACGCCGGTATTACTCAAAACCTTCCGAACGCAAGAGACACAAGAAAAGTTTCTAACGCGCTGTATATTATTAGCAAAATAATTTACACAGTAATTATTTGACAGGTCTTTTCTATGGCAAAAAATAGCCCGCACATTGCTATTCTCGTCGAAGACCAGTATCAGGTCTTGGAAGTCTGGTATCCGCTTCTGCGTCTTTCAGAGGCGGATATCCGCGTGACGACCGTTGGCACCGGCAAAAAAGAGACCTATCAGAGCAAAGAAGGTTATCCGATCACCGTGGATACTGCTATTGATAAAGTCAATGTGCGTGACTTTGACGGGGTGATCATCCCCGGCGGCTGGGCCCCGGATTTTTTGCGGCGTTATGAGCGGATTATCAATTTTGTCAAACGGCTTTATGCCGACGGGCGTATTGTCGCCTCCATTTGTCACGGCGGTTGGGTTTTGGTTTCGGCGGGCATCGTTAAAGGTAACAAAGTCACATCTTTTTACGCGATCAAAGATGACCTGATCGCCGCCGGAGGCATTTATTTAGATAGGGAAGTTGTGATTGATAAAAATTTGGTGACCTCCCGCAAGCCGGAAGATTTGCCGGCTTTCGTCAGTGCCATTATCAAACTTGTCAATAAATAGAAGGGTTTTATGATCAAAGTCAAACGCGCCTTAATCAGTGTTTCTGATAAAGTAGGCCTTTTGGATTTTGCCCGCGGGTTACACCAGCTGGGCATTGAAATCATTTCAACCGGCGGCACCGCTAAGTTGTTGCAGGCCTCTGACATTCCGGTTGTTGAAATTGATCAGGTGACGGGTTTTCCGGAGATCCTCGACGGACGTTTAAAGACCTTGCATCCGGCGGTGCATGGGGCCCTGTTGGCCTTGCGGGATAATCCCTCGCACTTAGAACAGTTGCAAAAGTATAAGATCGGGCTTATCGACATGGTTGTGGTCAATCTCTATCCGTTTGAGCGCGCGATCCAAAAGAAAAACATTTCACTCTTAGAAGCTTTAGAAAATATTGATATCGGTGGGCCTACGATGTTGCGCTCGGCAGCCAAGAATTTCAAAAGTGTTGCCGTTGTTTCTAACCCCAAGCGATATGCCGAAGTCCTTAAGGAATTAGACACCAACAGCGGTCTTTTGTCTGACGCTTTTTTAATGAACCTCGCCATCGAAGTTTTTCAATACACCTCCCAGTACGACAGTTTAATTTTTGAGTTTTTGAATAACCGCCTTAAGGGAGGAGATTATCCCTCGTTTCCCAAAGAGCTCGTCTTTCGTTTTTCTAAAGTGCAGGACCTTCGCTATGGCGAAAATCCCCATCAGCGCGCGGCCTTTTATGCGTCGGCAGAACAACAGCACGGCTTGCCTTTTATAAAACAGCTTGGTGGCAAAGATTTATCTTTTAATAATATTTTAGATTTGAACGCTGCCGTTGAAATTGTGCGCGAGTTTTCACGCCCAGCAGCGGTTGTCATAAAGCACAATAACCCGACGGGAGTCGCAGAAGATAAAACTTTGGCAGCTGCATATAAACAGGCTTGGAGTGCTGATCCGCTATCGGCTTTTGGCGGGATCATCGCGTTTAATAAAAAAGTGGACCTAAAAACAGCCCAGCTGGTGGGCAAAAGCGGTTTTATGGAATGCGTGATTGCTCCCGGTTACGAGGAGGCGGCCCTTAAGGTTTTGTCTGAAAAAAAGAATGTGCGTATTATTGAATTAGATTTAGAGAAGTTGACCGATGAGCGCTGGGATTTTAAGCAAATAAACGGCGGAGCGCTCCTGCAGGACAAAGACGTTAAAGCTTTAGACGTCAATGAGCTGAAAGTTGTGACCAAGCTAAAACCTACCAAGGCCCAGATGGCTTCGCTTGTTTTTGCGTGGAAAGTTATCAAGCACGTGCGTTCTAACGCGATGATTTTAGTCAAGAGCACTAAGACCGTCGGCATCGGTTGCGGCCAGACAAGCCGCGTTGAGAGCACGATGACCGCGATCAAAAAAGCCGGTAAAAATGCCAAGGGAAGTTTGCTTGCTTCAGAGGCGTTTATTCCTAAGACAGATAATATCACGATTGCCGCCAAGGCCGGGGTCAAGGCTATTATTCAAACCGGCGGGTCCATAGCCGACGAAGAAGTCATCAAGGCAGCGGACCGTGCGAAGATCGCAATGGTTTTTACCGGTGTGCGGCATTTTAAACATTGATGACCACGCAGTATCTTTCGACGTTTCTTAATTACGAAAAAAATCTTAAAGCTTTTTCTTCGCGCAATTTGCATCTTGCCCGCGTAGAAGATGTTCTTTCTAAACTTGGTTCTCCCCAAAAGCACTTAAAGGTCATCCATATCGCCGGCAGTAAAGGTAAAGGCTCAACGGCAGCCTTTGTCGCGCAGATTTTAGAAGAGACAGGATATAGAGTCGGACTATATACCTCGCCGCATCTGTATCATTTGCGTGAGCGGTTTCGTATTTTGGACAATAAAGCGACGCGAAGGGTTTTGTCTAAAAATGAAATTTTTAATGACTGCATTTCTCAAAAGAAATTTTGTGATTTATTTAAAAGGCTTAGGCCTGTGCTTGAAGAAGGGCGGCATCAGCCAACCTTTGGGGATTTGACCTATTTTGAAGTGCTGACGATTGCGGCTTTTTGTTATTTTTATGAAGAGAAAGTTGATTTTGCCGTCCTTGAAACCGGCTTAGGCGGCCGTTTGGATGCGACCAATGTTTGTGAGCCTTTGGTTGCGGCGATTACCTCGATTAGCTTGGAGCATACGCATCAATTAGGCAATACTTTGCGAAAGATTGCTGTTGAGAAGGCTGGCATTATCAAGAAGAATGCCGCTGTTGTTCTTGCCCCGCAGTGTCCAGAGGTTTTAGAGGTGATCAAAAAACGATGCGCTGCGCTTAAAATCGTGCCGACGCTGGCAGAGAAAAATATTTTTAAGATCTCGCTTTTAGGGCAACATCAACAGACAAATGCGGCAGTAGCCGTTGGGATTATCCAAGCTTTGCGCCGCGCGGGATTTTCTGTTGCACAGAGTGCTGTTAAAAAAGGTTTAGCCCAAACATTTTGGCCGCTACGCTTTGAAATTGTTTACAAAAATCCGCTGATTGTTTTAGACGGCGCCCATAATCCCCAGTCGTGCGGCAAATTGGCCCAGACGATTAAAAAAATATTTCCGGCGAGAAAAGTTATTTTGATTTTTGGAAGTTCCGACGATAAGGATATTTTAGCAATGGCCAAGCATTTAGCTGGGGTTGCGGATACGATCATTTTGACACGTTCGAGGCATCCGCGTGCATTTGCGTGGACGAAGCAACAAGTTAAAGAAATTTTTCCCATGCAAAATATTTTTAAGGCTTCATCAGTCAAGCAGGCATGCGCCCTGTCTTTAAAGATCGCCGCAAAAAAGAAATTGGTTTTGGTAACGGGTTCTCTTTTTGTTGCCGCAGAGGCACGTAAAATATTCAGTAAAATTCTATGAGCAATAATATCCCACAATTTGATGATACGATTGGGGCTATCGCAACCGCCAGCGGTCCGGGGGGAATTGCCATTGTACGTTTAAGCGGGCAAAAGGCGGTTGAAATTTTATCGCGAATTTTTCGTCGTGACGCTCACAAAAGTTTTTCAAGTTTTCAAAGTCGAAAAGTTTATTATGGCCACATCATCGACCCGCATAAAAACGACGAAATCATCGATGAGGTCTTAGTCTCGGTCATGCGGGCTCCCAAAAGTTATACGCGTCAAGACGTTGTAGAGATAAGCTGTCACGGCGGGGTTGTTGCTGTCAAAGCGATTTTAACTTTGAGCCTGAAGATGGGAGCGCGGTTGGCTTTGCCCGGCGAATTTACCAAGCGCGCTTTTTTAAACGGACGCATTGATCTTTTGCAAGCGCAGGCTGTGCTGGATATCATTGAAGCTAAGACAGAAAGTTCCCTTAAGGCAAGTTTTCATCAGCTCAAAGGAGAACTGACGCTTGAGTTGGAAAAAATCCGGACAGATCTGATGGCCGCTTATGTGCATGTGGAAGCCTTGGTTAATTTTCCTGAGGATGGCATTGAAGACTATGGCCGAGATTTGGTCGCTTCACATTTAGCGCAAGCGAAACAAAAAATTGCTCTGCTGCTTGAGACCAGCCAGCAGGGGCGGCTTTTGCGAGAGGGCGCTAAGGTGGTTCTTTGCGGGCGTCCTAATGTCGGCAAATCGTCTTTGCTCAATGTCCTTTTAAAACAGCCGCGGGCCATCGTCAGTGAAATTGCGGGGACGACCCGAGACACCATTGAGGAGTCAGCCCAAATCGGCGGGATCGCTTTGCAGCTTATCGATACAGCCGGGATCCTTAAGCCGCGGGACACGATTGAAGAAGAAGCTGTCAAACGCAGCCGTTTGCATATGCACAATGCGGACCTTGTGCTGTTGGTTTTCACCGCTTGTGAAAAATTAACGGATGAAGATTTGCGTCTTGCCGAGTCTTTGCGAGGCCAAAACATTCTAGTTGTCGTCAATAAAAGTGATTTAGAGCATGTTGTGTTTGAAAAAGATATTCAAGCAATTTTACCTGAGTGTAAAATTATATATGTTTCTGCCGTGACAAAATTCGGGATAATCCAACTAGAAGAAGCAATAGAAAAAAACATTTTGAATGGCAAAACGATCGACACGACGCATATTTTTTTGACCCATGCGCGGCACATTGAAGCTTTAGAAAAGGCCCAGCAATTTGTCAATGAGGCTAAGGATTTTTTACAGGATCGATTTTCTTTAGAGTTTATTTCTGAGAATTTAAAAGAAGCTCTAAGCGCGCTCGACAGGATCACAGGTCGCGATATCGATGAAGATCTTTTGAAGGATATTTTTTCTGCTTTTTGTATTGGCAAGTAAAGAGAAAAACCGTTAGCTGCGAGGTTTGTCTTGGGGTGTTTCGCCTAGCTCTTTAAGTTTTTGCGTATAGACCATTTGCGCAAGGATTGTTAAGTTATACATCGCATCATCGTCAATGACCAGTTCTTTAAGTGCAGGATTACTAAGAAGAGCAACGCTGTCTTTGGCCGCTAAAGCATCGATAACCTGCGGGTCGTTTAAGAATTTTTGCACCTTAGCATGATTATAAAAGTTTGTGAATTCTTTGGTGTTTGAAATCAATTGCATCTGATTTGGATCTTTTATCGCTAAGAATGATGCAAGAACAGCTTTAATGCGGTTATCTCGGTTAACTACTTTTTCATAATAAAAACTTACTATTTTTGATTCCGTAATTTGTTTTTGAATACTCTCGAACTTTTGATTGTTGATTGGGAGTGTGGAAAATATAATAATAAAAACAAAAAAGATATTACCTTGCCAAAAAATGTTAATAAGGCTTCCGAGCAGACGACTTAGCAAAAACGTTTTGCCGCGGAATTCTTTGTGAACGGTTGACAGTCCCAAAGCCAAAAGGACATTGAATGTAATAGCCAGCGCTATTGTTCCAACCGTGGCAATTAAAACTGCCATGAGGATATTGCGGTTTAGGTCATAAAAGATTACAGCAGAAATAAAACATAGCAAAAATGAGACTGGGCCGATCATAGACTTAAGAAATCCGCGCAGCCATCCAGACAAAAAGAAAAAGAAAAGGATTGCGATAATAATTTTATCTAGCAACAACATTTGTGTTTTTCGTTTCGTCTTTAATTGGTGGCGCTGAAGGGGACGTGAAAATCAGATAGACAATGTATGGAATAAAAAGAACACCGAAAAGAAAGATGATAATAAAAGGTGTCCCCAGAATGAATTTAGCGAAAGCAGGAATTTTGAATTTTGAGCTTTTGCGTGCGCTTTTGGCTTTGGCAGCTTCATATTCGTCATAGGTCATTTGCTGAGCGCCTTTAAGCTTATATTTCTCAGCAAGAGTCAAGTTCTTCTTGTCTTTGGGTCCACTCATTTTTTTCCTCCTGAGAAATTATAACATGCACCCCTGCCCAGTCAATCTCGTGGAATAATATTTTAATAAAGTTTATATTTTGCAATGTCCTGCCGAGGAGTCATCGCGGCGACGAGTAAGAAATTTATTGATAAAATCATTGAATAATATTTCTGTCGAGCTACAATAAAATCAAAAGAAAATTAACAATCGCTTTTTCTTATAATTAAGAGGGAGCTAAGGGCCAATGAAGCACGTAAAAAACAAGCGAGAGAGCCAAAGAAAGACATGCTTTGTTCCTGTAGAAGGGAAAAAAGGTGGTACTTTTGCGCAATCTCAGACCGTTGACATTAGTGGCGGCGGGATCGGCTTGATTTCCAAACGTGCTATTGCCTTGGATGAAAAAATTGCAGTCGAGATTGCGACCGCCCCGGACGCCGACCCGATTCTTATGCTTGGGAAAGTCGTGTGGGTCCGAAAGTTAGATCAAAAGGACCGCTATCGGGTAGGTTTGCAATTTGAGAAAGCTTTTTCACCCAAAGCCCGGCAAAAGCTCAGCCGTGTCATTACGCTTTAACGGTAATTAATATGGATAGTGCACTGCCATCTACAGAGCAGAAATCTGCTATCGTTGATCGGCCTTCCCGCAAAATAGAGCATCGGCTCTTTGAGCGTTTTACTGCACGGTTTCCTGTGAAATTTCGATATGCCCGCTCGGATTACGGTTCGGATGTTTTTTTGCGAGACGCTTGTGCTCGCGGTGTGCGCATTTCAACGCGAGAGCGTATTTTTCTCAACGATAGCGTTTCTCTCCAAGTCAAAGTCCCCGATGGCAGTCAGCCTTTGACTTTAAATGGCCGTGTCGTATGGATAGAGACAAAGTCGCCTGTGCTTTGGGACGCGGGGGTCGAACTGCACGAAATTAATTTTATGGAAATGCAGAGGATTTTTAAGTACGTCTGCGATTAACCCGGATCAAAAAAATTTTTTTGCGATTCTGCCTCAAAAATCTTGACCGCTTTTTTTTGCTGTGTTAGTATCCCTGATATTTCTGAATAAAATCAATCTTATAAAATTCCCAATGAAAGGTTTAACGCATGGAATACGGTCATTTTTCTGCCGATGGGCTGGAGTACATTGTTACGAATCCTGTTACACCACGTCCGTGGATCAATTATCTTACTAATGATAAATATTGTTCGATTATTTCTCACTGTGCCGGCGGATACAGTTTTTACAAGGATTGCCGCACAAACCGTTTGACACGCTGGTCGCCGGAGAATTGGCATTTTGACCGTCCGGGAAAATATATTTATGCCCGCGAAGCTGGCAAATCGTGGTCTTTGACTTATCAGCCGATCCGTTCTAAGCCGACGTCTTTTCGTTCCCGGCACGGTTTAGGGTATACGACCATCGAATCGGTCAACAACGGCATCGCCTCGTCGGTCAGTTATTTTGTTCCCGAACACGATGAATGCGAAGTGTGGATTGCATCTGTTACCAATAATACAAAAAAGACCAAGACGGTCGAACTTTTTCCATACGTTGAGTTTTTGATTGGCGATTATCACGAAGAATTGCGCTACCGCAACATTATGCACCTTTATACCCGCGCATGGTTTGACAAGGCGCATGCAGCTGTTTTTGCCCAAAAGACCGCAGCGTGGGAAGGAATGAATATCCAGCCGTTTGATACGTTAGTCTTTTTTGGTTCTTCTTTGCCTGTCAAGGCATGCTGCACACAAAAAGATGCGTTCTTGGGGCGCTATAATACCGAAGAAAAACCCGCCGCCGTGGTCGACGGAAAATTTGTAAATTTTCCCTTGTGTTCCGGTGAGGATTCGATCGGCGCATTTAAACACAGCGTCACTTTAAAACCCGGTCAGACCAAAGAATTTACCGTCGTCTTAGGACAGACGGCAGGTGTTTCCCAAGCCAGCCACATGCTCACTAAATATCGCGATGTTAAAAAAGCCAAGCAAGAATTAGAAAATACGAAAAAAATTTGGCTTGAGAGGATTACCGGCAACATTGAAGTCAAAACGCCGGATCCGGATTTTAATGTCCTTTATAATATTTGGGTCAAATATCAAGTTTATATCTGTAATTTCTGGTCACGTTCACCGAGCTATTATCATGAGGGCTCCGGTGGGCGCGGGTACCGCGATTCGGCGCAGGACTCGGAAGCGTTGGTTTCCATTAATTCTCAATTGACCCGCAACAAAATGCTTAAAATCGCCTCCTTGATCCGCCGGGACGGGACATCGGCCCCGGGCTGGTCGGATACCAAAGGGCCTTATAAGTTTCGGCCTAACAAAGACCATCAGGTGTGGTTGACGATGACGGTCAGCGCGTATATTAAGGAAACAGGAGATAAGGCTGTTCTCAATGAATATGTCCCGTATTTAAAAGATGCTTGGATCAAAGGCTGGGACACAGACCCCAATTTTAAAGGCGGCGCCCAGACCGACGGGGAAGGGACGCTTTTGGAACATTTGGAGGCCAACCTCAAGTTCTGTTTTAATGACGTCGGAGAAAAAGGTTTTCCGCGCATCGGTCATGCGGATTGGAACGACGCGATTGACGCAGCCGGTATCAAGCACCGCGGCGAGAGCGTTTGGCTGGCTCAAGCCTTGGTTCGTTCGCTTAAAGCACTGGCGGATATTTTTGATCTGATTGGCCAAGAGGAAAAGAAACAGGAATATTTACAGATGGCCAAAACCATGGACGAGCGGCTCAACACGATTGCTTGGGACGGCCAATGGTATGCCCGAGGGTATGACGACAGCGGATTAGTTTACGGCAGCAAGCAGGACAAGGAAGGGAAAATCTTTTTAAATACACAGGCGTGGGCGATTCTCTCGGGCGTTGCGCGCGAAGAGCGCTTAAAGCAGGTTGTTGCGTCGGTCGATAAATATTTAAACGGGGCGCACGGGTTGGCGCTTTTTTATCCGGCGTATTCTTCATGGGTCAAACGTTTGGGCCGTATCAGTATGTTTTCCGAGGGGACTAAGGAAAATGCGGCTGTCTTTTGTCATGCGGCAACTTTTATGGCGGTGGCTTATGCGATGGCCGGGTATGGCGACAAAGCCTACGAAGCGGCGCGCAAGATTATGCCCAATGCGCAGAAGAACATGGACCTATACAAGACCGAGCCCTATGTTTTTGCTGAATATCTCGTCGGGCCTGAAAATCCGTATCGTTACGGCGAAGGCGCCTTTACGTGGATTACCGGTTCGTCCGGCTGGAATTTGATGCTGGCCACCGAATGGATTTTGGGCGCGCGACGTGATTTTCATGGTCTGCGCATTGACCCGTGTATTCCCAAGAAGTGGAAAAAGTGCTCGATCCGCCGGCCTTTTCGCGGGGACGTTTATGAGATTGAAATTCTTAACCCCGACGGCAAAGAAAAAGGCGTTAAACAGCTTTTTGTCGACGGACAAGAAGTCCGCGGAAATCTTGTCACCCCGTTTTTAGACGGCAAAACGCATAAGGTCAAAGCGATCTTAGGGTAAAGTTGACTTATTTATAAAGCTTAGTAAGGAGAATCTTCTTTGCTCAAACAGTCCTCGCGCAAGACGCTTATTCAAAAGTTAAAAGGCTTTCAAGTAAGCGTCTTGGCTGCGGAACTCGCTAGAAGATTCTCCTTACTAAGCTTTTAAAGTCCATCTGCATTGCAAGAGGAGTTTTGGTGAAGAAGATCATCGCTTTTGGCTTTATCCTTTTTGCAATGATGATCGCCGGACTTAGCTGTGCGCCAGAGCCTCCCCAAAATGACAAAATCGTCCTTTGGCATTGGATGACTGACCGCGATAGTGTGCTGCAAGAGCTTGCCGCAGAGTACGAAAAACAAACCGGTGTCAAAGTTGTCGTTGAGCTTTATGCTCCGACGGATGTTTATTCACAGAAGGTCATCGCGGCTGCCCAAGCTAAAATTTTGCCGGATATTTTTGGCATCCTAGACAAAAAGATTGTCGTCGCCGAGTTTGTCAAAGGCCATTTCGTTGCGGATTTAACTTCCGATTTTAAAGCCAATGAGGCCCAATGGGAAAACAGCATATCGGCTCTCGCGTTAGCTGCCAGTCGTTTTGAAGAGAACAATTCCTATTCTGTCACGCCGGGGATTTATGGCGTTCCTATCGACATGATGGATATTCCAATGATTTATAATAAAAAGCTGCTTAAAAAAGCGGGCATAACCAAGGTGCCAGAAAATCTTGCGCAGTGGCTTGAGGTTTCTGCTGCTTTAAAGCGCAGCGGCATTTCTGGTTTTGTTTCAGGTTGGGGCGAGCTGTGGCTGGTGGATGCGTTTGCGTTTAATTATGCGTTTAACATCATGGGGCAAGATAAGCTGATGGCGACTTTTCGCGGCCAGATCTCTTATACGGATCCGTCGTGGATTAAAGTTTTTAAGGTTTTCGCGGACTTAAGAGACCACGGCCTTTTTGCCCCCGGGATTGTGACAAAGACCAATAAAGATGCGGAGCGGGATTTTGCCCTCGAGCGTGCCGCTTTTGCTTTTAACGGTTCGTGGTGCGTCAATGTTTACAAACAGATGAACCCGGATTTGGATTATGGCATTATGTTGCCGCCCGCTGCCAACCCACAGAACCCGATGAAAATTTGGGGATCGGCGGGGACATCGTTTTTTGTAAACAACAGCTCTGCCAAGAAAGACAAGGCGATTGCTTTTTTAAAATGGTTGACGGATAAAAAACAGCAAATGTTTTTGGTCGAAACAACGCACAATTTGCCTGTCAACAGTTCAGCTTTGGTCGATAGGCCCCCTATTTTAAGCGACTTTGCTAGGATGATGGATGCGATCATTCATCCGACGATATGGCCGTTTTATGAAGACGTCTTGGTGCTTGAAGCTTTTGACCGGGGCTTGCAGCAGATTATTGTCGGGGAAAGAACACCTAAGCAAGTTGCCGAAGAAGTGCAAAAGGTCAAAGTACGTCAGATGGAAAAACACAAGACAAGAAAATAACGAGGTTTACTTGACGAGGCCAATAACAGTAAAACTGTTTTCGTTTGGGGTAGAGATGAGAATGATAAAATCAAAGGCTCTTGTCGTTCTCCTGGAACTTGCTCGGTAGTAGAACTTATGGCAAGTGCAAGTGAGCATTTCCTAGAATACGGCGGGCATAAACAGGCAGGAGGGTTTACTGTTCATAATGATAAAATTCATTTTCTAGAAGATGCGCTTAATGAAGTATTCAAAAGGCAAGACCCAAAAAAAATCACAGAAGGAGCCCAAGGTCTTGCCTTGGAAGAAACAAATTACGACATCAAAC
>JAYRHV010000142.1:0-1710 GCA_041907165.1 Candidatus Omnitrophota bacterium
AAAGCGGGAATCCACTTTTCGAATTACCCCTTCATCTGACCCAGCGTGTCAAGGGAGGGGAATCCTATAAAAATTGCCCTACCCTACCAGCGCCGCGGCTATAAAATCACGGAACAAAGGATGCGCGCGCTCTGGCTTGGACTTAAACTCCGGATGAAACTGGCAGGCCACAAACCACGGATGGTCTTTCATCTCAATGATTTCAACCAAACCCGTTTGTGGATTTTTGCCGGCGATAATCATACCATTTTTTTCAAAAAGCTTCTTGAATTTATTATTAAACTCATAGCGATGGCGGTGGCGCTCGCTGATACTTTCTTTTTTATAAGCTTTAAAACTCTCTGTGCCTTTTTCCAACTTGCAGGCATACGCGCCCAAGCGCATGGTCGCGCCCATACTGGTGACGTTTTCCTGTTCTTCCAAAAGGCTAATGACCGGATTTTTTGTTTCTTTTTCAAATTCGGTCGAGTCAGCGTCTTTAAGCCCACACACATTGCGTGCAAATTCAATGGTCGCCACCTGCATGCCCAAACAAATTCCAAAGAAAGGAATCTTTTTCTCGCGCGCATATTGCACGGCATGCACTTTGCCGATGATCCCACGGCTGCCAAAGCCGCCGGGAATAAGAATCCCCTGAGAGCCGGCAAGCTGCTTGGCTATATTGCCGGCATCCAACGTTTCAGAATCGATTTTATTAATAATGACCCGCGCATCGTTGGCAATGCCGCCGTGAACCAGCGCTTCATAAATTGACTTGTAGGCATCCGGCAGCGTGATGTATTTGCCGACGACAGAAATCTTGACTTCTTTTTTAGGGTTACGCAAACGCTCAACCACATAATTCTTCCATTCACTTAAGTCTTTGTCTTCGCTTTTGATATTAAGCTTTTTTAAGATCAGATCATCGATGCCTTCTTTTTTAAAACACAATGGCACTTCATAAATATATTTTACGTCTAAAGCTTCAATGACCGCCTCGCGGTCGACATTGCAGAACAAAGCGATTTTTTCTTTTTGTTCTTTAGGGATAGGTTTTTCAGTGCGGCACAAGAGGATATCGGGTTGAATCCCGATTTCGCGCATTTTATTGACCGAGTGCTGGGTGGGCTTGGTCTTTTGCTCGCCGGCAGCTTTAATATATGGAAGAAGCGTCACATGGATAAACATCGCATAATGCTCGCCTAATTCCCAGCGCATCTGGCGAATGGCCTCTAAAAACGGCAAACTTTCAATATCCCCGACCGTTCCGCCGATTTCGATAATGGCGACATCCACTTCCCCTTCACGGGCGCCTTTCTTGATGCAACGCTTGATCTCGTCGGTGATATGCGGAATAATCTGCACCGTTTTGCCCAGATAATCGCCGCGCCGCTCTTTGGTGATGACCGAATAATAAATTTTTCCCGTCGTGATGTTGCTGTCTTTGCTGATAACCGAATTGGAAAACCGCTCATAGTGGCCCAAATCCAAATCTGTCTCAGCCCCATCTTCCGTCACATAAACCTCGCCGTGCTGAAAGGGGTTCATCGTGCCCGGGTCCACGTTTAAATACGGGTCGCACTTGATCATCGACGTGGTTAGACCACGCGCTTCCAAAAGCTTGGCAATCGATGCGGCCGCCAAACCTTTACCCAAACTTGAAACAACCCCGCCGGTAACGAAAATAAATTTTGTCATAGGATTTTTATTTGCTGAATTTACCTTCTAGAA
>JAYRHV010000143.1:0-5417 GCA_041907165.1 Candidatus Omnitrophota bacterium
ATTTTTGGAAAAGTCCCGGAAGAATATTTGGATTTGATTGCTCTAGGGACGATTGCGGATGTGGTAAGTTTGCGGGGGGAGAACCGGATTTTTGTCAAAAACGGAATGCCGAAGTTAAGCGAAACGAAGAATTTTGGACTGGCTGCTTTGATTGACTCTGCCAAGATTCGCGGCAAAAAGTTTAAGCCCCATTATGTCGGGTTTATTTTAGGCCCGCGGATTAATGCGACCGGTCGGATGGGCTCGGCGCACAAGTCTCTGGAGCTTCTCTTATCCACCGACGGGCCAACGGCCTTTGGTTTGGCGCAAGAACTCGAAGAGCTAAATAGTGAACGCCAGCGTTTGCAGCGTGAGGTCATCGACGAGGCTATGCAGATGATTGAGCAAGAGGTCAATTTTAAAGAGCACAAAGTTATTGTTCTCTCTCAAGAGGGTTGGCACAAAGGTGTGCTTGGTATCGTCGCCTCCCGTGTCGCGGAAACGTATTACCGGCCGACGATTATTATTTCACTGGAGAATGGCGTCGGGACAGCATCTGCCCGGTCGATTGAGGGCTTTCACTTAAATCAAGCGCTTGAGCATTGCTCGGAGATTTTGATGAGCTTCGGCGGGCACAAACTTGCGGCCGGTTTAACCATTAAAGAAGAACATGTCGAACATTTTAGACGCAAGATCAATGATTTTGCTAAAGATATTTTGGAAATCCGCAACATGGTCCCAACAGTCCAAATTGATGCGGAAGTGTCGCTTTCTTCGCTTAATCTGGAAATTGCACAATTGATTGAAACACTCGAGCCCTATGGCGAGGGGAATATGACGCCAGTATTTTGTTCACGTCAATTAGTCGTTAAGGGGCCGCCAAATCTGATGGGCAAGGATACGATTAAGTTTTGGGTTACCGACGGGCAAAGCAGCATTTCGGCGGTGGGCTTTGGTATGGCCAAGTATGCGGATTTGGTCCGCCCGGGTGCGCAAGTGGATCTTGCCTATGAATTGACTATCGACGACTGGAACAAAAGCCCTGTGCCCCAATTGAAGCTTAAAGACATTCGCGAGAGCTTTGGGTAGAATTTATTATGTATCCAAAAAGGCTGCGTACAATAGGTCCATAAAACCCTTCTATAGCAGAGAAAAATTTAAGGAGGTGTTGTTTATATGAAAAAGTTAATTTTTATTTTTATATTTACTTTTATGTCTTTGCCTGCTTTTGCGGATATCATTACACTTAAATCTGGCAAGATTATGATCGGAACGATTATTGAGCAGGACACTAACCATATTCTTGTGGATATTGGCGAGGGGGTCCGGGTAACCTATGACTCTGATAGAATTGAGAGTATTGTCAGAAAGCCTGTTGCTTCGCCGATCATTATTCGTCCACAAGTTGAACAAGGGGCAATCGATGATCTTCAACAAGCTGGGCAAGAAGCAATTGAAATTCCCTTAAATCCATTACGCACGCTTAATGGGTTAAGTCGAGACGATATTTTTAATAGCCGGCGTGAAAATGTCAATAAAATTCCTGCTTTAGCCCCTAAGAATTATGAACCTAGCATGAATATTTTTGGCCAGATTCAGGATGGTAAACCATGGTGGGGACTTTTAGGCTTAAGTTATTTTGGCCCGGGAAAGCAAAGTATTGAAGGCCATTCGCGCGAATCCCAGTTTATTGATAACCCATATTTGCTTGCTGGGATTTGTGAAAAATATGCACAAATTGTTACGGATAAATCCCTTTTTCCTAACGAGATTTACTCTAAGCCGCTCAAATTAATATGGGGACGTGATGGCAGCTTCGGGCAGATCATCTATAATGTAAGTCAATCGTACCAATTAGCTGTTTTGTACCGGTATGCCGATCCGCAGGAGCAGTATTTAGCTCTTATCAATGCCAGAGATTTTGGGTTTAATTTTTTTACGATTGACGCTAGCCGGTCGCGCAATATTAGCGGTGCGGTAAATAAAATTTTACCGATTATCCAGTATATTCATACCGGAGGCAGTTGTGGGTATCCCGGGGGATGTAATAACCGCAGTCCAACTCAACCAGAATTGATTTTTAAGTGGAATAGGTTGCCAGCAAGGATTTATCTTAAACTTTGGAAGGGCCAGCCGCAGGATTTTTCTCAAAAAGCGGATATGGATTTTGTAATTGATCTAAAATAACAAAAATACGCAACAGCTTTTACAAACAAAAAAGCCTGTGCTCATTGGGAGAACAGGCTTTTTGTAACAAAGTTTTTAAATCTTATGCCCGGGCCACTTTGCCGGCCTTCATGCATTTGGTGCAGACTAATACTTTTTTGACGGTTCCGCCAATAATAGTTTTGACTGATTGCAGGTTAGGAAGAAAAGTCCGTAAGGTTTTGCCAACGATTTTAGAACCCGCACCGCCCTTGCGGCGAACCATACCGCGTCTTTTATATTTATTCCCGGAAGCGGAAGTTTTTTCACAAATTGCACATGCTTTTGCCATTCTTTTGACCTCTTTAAAGTGTTCGTGTTCTTTTTGAGAAAAACTAAGTATACTGAAAGCGAAATTTTTGTCAAGCATAAAAATATTATCGTCGTATTAGCTTTAAAAAGAAATTTTGCTATAATACGCAATATTTACAAAGGATAAAATATGAATGATATTACTATAGAGCCGTTAGATATTAGTGCGTTGCCACGCTATCAAAAAAGACGTTTTGTCCTAGAAAATTTTGATTTTTATTCAGCCTCTGGCGTTGTTAGGCTTTATGAAAGTTTACGCGACCGTGTTGTGGCCAGTGCCGACGAATTAGAAGCTTGGCTTTTAGACCGCAGTGAATTAGAAGCGGCCTTTGATCAGGCCGGTTCGCTGCTTTATATCCGTATGACCTGTCAAACAGATAATCCCGACTATGCCGCCCGCTACACCAAATTTATCGAAGAAATTGTTCCTGCCGTTCGTCCGCTTGAGGATGAGCTTAACCAAAAATATCTTGCCCTGCGTCAGCAATTTCCTGTTGATAAGAAACGTTTTGAAGTTTATGACCGCAGCCTTATGAATGATGTCGAGCTTTTTCGTAAAGAAAATGTCAATCTCCATCGCGACGTTGCTCTTTTGAGTCAAGAATATCAAACGATTTGCGGGGCGATGACCGTGCATTTTGAGGGTGAGGAACGTACATTGCCGCAAATGTCAAAATTCTTGCAGGAGACGGACCGTGATTTGCGTCAGGCCGCTTGGCTTGCAACGGCAAAACGCCGCTTTGAGGAAAAAGACAAACTCAATGAACTTTTTGACCGGATGCTAAAGCTGCGTCATGAGATTGCGCTTAATGCCGGGTGCCGTAATTTTATGGAGTATCAATTCCGCGCGTATCATCGCTTTGATTACACGCCGGCGGATTGTAAAAAATACCATTTGGCTGTTGAAGAGATCGTTGTGCCAGCTTGCCAAAAGATTTTGCAACGGCGATCTGTCCAAATGGGGTTAGAAAAATTGCGGCCATGGGACACGCAAGTCGATGCGCTTAACCGCAGTGCGCTGAAACCTTTTTCACAGGTTCAAGAGTTGATCATGGGTGTCGAAAATATCTTTACAAATATTGACCCTCAACTTGGCGCAGAGTTTAAAGAAATGGCGGATTTGAAACTTTTGGATTTAGCCAGCCGTAAAGGCAAAGCCCCCGGCGGGTATCAAAACACTTTGTCGGAGATCCGCAAACCGTTTATTTTTATGAACGCTGTTGGGGTCGATGACGATGTCCGAACCCTTTTGCATGAGGGGGGACACGCGTTTCATGCTTTTGCTTGCGCCAAAGAGCCGCTTTATCCGTACCGTCATGCGCCGATGGAATTTTGTGAAGTGGCGTCCATGAGTATGGAGCTTTTGGCCAATGACTATTTGGGTGAGTTTTATTCAGAGCAAGATAAACAGCGCTCATGCAGTTCGCATCTGGAGGATGTGGTCCAGCTTTTGGCATGGGTGGCGACGGTGGATGCTTTTCAGCATTGGATTTATGAAAATCCCAAACACACCTGCGATGAACGTGGACAAAAGTGGGTGGAGATATATGAGCGCTTTGGAGGGAAATTCTTGGATTGGAGCGGATTAGAAAATTTAGAGGCCACATTTTGGCATCGGCAACTTCACATTTTTGAAGTGCCGTTTTATTATATTGAATACGGGATTGCCCAGTTAGGCGCTTTGCAGATATGGCTTAATGCCAAAAAAGATCTTCCCAAAGCAGTAGCCGATTATCGTCGGGCACTTTCATTTGGCGGAAGTCGTCCTTTGCCAGAGTTGTTTGAATCCGCGGGGCTAAAATTTGATTTTTCAAGTGAAACCATTGCTCCGCTTGTTAAAGCACTCGAACAAGAGTTGGGTTTATGATGAAATGTTTGCGGGCTTATTTGGTGTCTGTTTTTTTTCTCGTTTGTTTTTTTGCTATGGCCACAGCTGTGAGTTTTGCGGCAGATCAAACCATGAATGCAAAAATTGAAGACTTGCGGGCCCGTGTGACGACGCTAGAAGAGAATGTGCAAAAATTGCAGGAAGGGATCAATGATTTTTCAAAGACCCTTGTGCACAATGTGGACATGCAGTTGGCGCATTCGCAAAGTCGTGCCGTCGTTATTAATCCGCTGTCGCGTAAAGTTTCTAAGATAGAAACGAATACCGGTATATTTTTGTTGGCTGTCTCCCGTATGGAAAAAATGGACAAAGGGTATCGGCTGTATTTGCAAATCGGCAATACCAATGCGGCTACCTATGGGGATGTTAAATTTCGTCTTTTCTGGGGGAGCGCTATGCCTACATCGTCGACAGATAATAACGCTTATGAAAAATGGCGCCAATCGTTGACCGG
Organism: Candidatus Omnitrophota bacterium; assembly: GCA_041907165.1. Lineage (GTDB taxonomy): Bacteria > Omnitrophota > Gorgyraeia > Zapsychrales > JANLHA01 > JADLGJ01. Next base: position 4,839 of record JAYRHV010000143.1, read on the forward strand.
CGCAGAGTATGTTTATAGCGGCACATTGGAGGCCGGTGTTTGGACGGACATCGCTGTGGAGTTAAAACCTGCCGAGTATAGTCAATTACAATATGTCGAGTGTGAAATGGAAGTCAATACGGTCAAATTGCAAAAAGCGCGCATTGCCGAAGCGCAATGACATTGTTTTTTATTTTTCTCACCGTCCCTGCCTTTGCCAGTAATTTAACTATAAGCAATGTTTCTATCGAAGACCGCAATGCCTCCGCTAATACCATGGTCGTGCAGTTTAATATTAGCTGGGATCATAGCTGGCGAAAGAATGACGGCCGCCACGACGCCGTCTGGGTGTTTGTTAAACTTTTTCAAAACTCCACTGCCCCGTGGGTGCATGGCAAGCTTTATACCGCAGGAACTAATCCGACGGGCACATTGCCGGGCACCAATTCGGATTTGAAAATTGTTGTGCCCTCAGACAAAATCGGTGCGTTTATTTCAAGAACAGCGACGGGCAGTGGGACGTTTTCATCTCAAAAGGTGCGTTTGCTCGTCGATTATGGTACAAGCGGCTTGGCCGACACGGACACCGTCACCGCCAAA
>JAYRHV010000144.1:0-8250 GCA_041907165.1 Candidatus Omnitrophota bacterium
GAGGAGATTTACGCAAGTCCTTCACATCTTTTTTGTACGTTACGCCGACGATGAGAATTTTAGAATCCGCGAGTGGTTTTTTCTTGTTTTTTAAAAGTTCCTCAATGCGCCCTAGAGCATACGCCGGCATAGCAGAATTAGTATCCGCCGAAAGCCGGATATACTTGGAATTAAAACCATATTTCTTGGCCTTCCAATGCAAGTACAATGGGTCGTCGGGAATACAATGGCCGCCGACGCCTAAGCCGGGATAAAAAGGCATAAACCCAAACGGTTTTGTTTTAGCCGCCGCAATGACTTCCCAAATATCAATATGAAGCTTATGGCACATCATCGCCAGCTCATTGATCCAGCCGATATTAACAATGCGAAAAGAGTTTTCCAACAACTTGGTCATCTCAGCCGCGTCGGCAGATGAGACCAAATGGACTTGTTTAATAATCGTCTGGTACAAAACTTTCGTCAGCGCTCCGCTTTTTTCGTCAATTCCGCCGACAATCTTCGGAATTTGAGTGACGCTGTATTTTTTGTTACCCGGATCAATACGTTCAGGAGAGAAGGAAAGATACAAATCCTTGCCGACTCTTAAACCGGCTTTTTCTAAAACCGGCTTGACCAACTCGCGTGTGGTTCCCGGATAGGTCGTGCTTTCTAAAATAACAAGCGTATCTTTTTTGATATGCTCACCAACGGTTTTGACAGCATGGACAATAAAAGAAACATCCGGCGTATATTTACGGCGCAGCGGTGTCGGGACACAAATGATAATCACATCCGCCATCTTTAAATGCGAAAAGTCCGTCGATGCCTTCAAGTGCCCATTGTCAACAACGCGCACAAGATCCGCTGGGGCAATGTCGGCAATATAATTTTTCTTTGTCTTAACACGCATTACACGATCTGTGTCCATATCAAGACCAAAGACCTTAAAGCCCGCCTTGGCAAAACTCACCGCCAGAGGCAAACCCACATAGCCAAGACCTAAAACAGCAACGGTCGCTTCTTTATTTTGAATCTTCTTTTTCAAATCTTTTGACATAAAGCACCCTTAAAAATATTGTTAAACAACTCCACGGCCGATACCAAAATATTCAAATCCCAAATCACCCAAGTTGTCATCTTTAAATAAATTGCGTCCGTCAAAAATCATCGGCTGGCGCATCAAGTTTTTCAGACGTTTAAAATCGACCTGCCGAAACTCTTCCCATTCTGTTAAGACAACCAAACAATCGACGCCCTTGGCTGCACCATAAACATCCTTATAAAAACTGATGTCTTTAAAAATCTTTTTTGCATTCTCGATAGCCTGTGGATCATACGCCTTGATCTTGGCCCCTTCCGCCTGCAGGCGCGCAATGATATCTACCGATGGAGCATTGCGCATATCATCTGTGTTAGGTTTAAAGGCCAACCCCAAAACACCAATTGTCTTGTCTTTGATGATCCATAATTTGTCCTCGATCAAACGCACAAAGGCAGCTTTTTGATCTTCATTAGTCGCACGGACCGCTTTTAAAAGGTTAAAATCATAACCGCTTTTTTCGCTTAAACGAATAAACGCGTCGACATCTTTGGGAAAACAACTGCCGCCAAAACCGATTCCTGCGTTTAAGAAGCTTGGCCCAATCCTTTTGTCATAACCCATCCCTTCGGTCACCTTGAGAATATCGGCGCCGACTTTATCACAAATCTGCGACAAGGCATTGGCGAAAGAAATTTTTGTCGCCAAAAACGAATTAGAAGCATGCTTGATGATTTCCGCCGAGGTAATGTTGGTCACAATGATGCGCGTTTTAAGAGGCTTATAAATTTCTTTAAGCAATTCTTCTGCTTTTTTAGATTCTACACCGATCACCACGCGGTCAGGATTCATAAAATCCGCAATCGCGGAACCTTCCCGCAAAAATTCCGGATTGGACGCCACATCAAAAGAAAATTTATGCCCACGCTGCTTAAATTGTTTGGGTAAATTCAACTCGATGGTATGCTCAATGCGTTTGCCGGTCTCCGCCGGGACAGTGGACTTCTCGACGATCAGCTTATAGGAATCCATACTAACGGCAATCTGGCGGGCCACATTCTCAACATAGGTTAAATCCGCATCCCCATTTTTTTTGGATGGCGTTCCGACGGCGATAAAAATCACCTGCGAGCGCTTGGTCGCTTCACGGATCGTTTCACAGAAAAAAAGTTTTTTCTTTTTTATCTGCTTGGTCATAAGCTCCTGAAGACCCGGCTCATAAATCGTGGCCATGCCTTTTTGTAATTTTCTTAGTTTTTGGCGGTCATTGTCAACGCAATAAACCGTATGCCCAATGGCCGAAAGACAAACTCCAGTAACCAACCCCACATATCCTGTCCCAACAATACCTATATTCATAAATATTTCCTTTTCCAGTGCACTATCAAATTAATTTTTAAAGATCTACCCTTAGGAAAAGTGCACTGTTATGCTGTGCACAACTAATAATAATTAAGTTTACACAGCGCCAAATAAATCTTATCTTGCGCCGGTTTTCACACGGTTAAACCCTGAACCAAAATCAATGGCCAAATCCGGGAATTCTTTGAGTGTAAAAACAATCCAGACCGTATCCCCGTCGGCAATTTTGTGGTCAAAAGAAAGTTTCGCTTCCCATTCATGAAGATCGCGGACAATCGAATATTTTTGCTCTTTATTGTGCCCACGATCCTCGTCCCAGCGTTCATAAATTTCAAAATACCATTTTTTATTAACACGGTAATCTAATTGAGCAGTAATTTGATCATCGACCGCACGGTCAAAACGCTTACCAAAACTCAATGACCATTGGTCCTTGGGATCATTAAAATAAATATCAAAGTTAGAAGAACTGATGTGGTCTTTGATCGTGTCGTAATTCGTTTCTGCATAAAAAGCCATCCATTTTATCGGTCTAAAATCTGTTTTTGTCGTCACATTATTAAAGCCGCCTTTGCGGGCATCTTCCTTAAGATAAAAATCCGACGAAACCAAAATGCGGGCCAAATCGACATTTTTTCCCTCACGTTTTGTTTGCAGTTTATTTTCAAGTCCAAAAGTCATGCCATGCTCACGCGTCAAACTGTCGATACTGTCAAACTGCACTAATTTGGAAGATTCAATGCTGGGGTCATGTTTATAAAAATAGGCCACCGACGGAGTGATCACATGGCGCAAACGATTAATGTTTAAATTCAAAAAATTTGTCTTCCAATCATAAACACGAAAAAATTTTGTACTGACATCTGCACCTGTCTTAAAAATCCCCCGAACAGTATTATTGTCCGACTTATCAAGAGTTTTAGAATAAAAAGTTTCCTCCCCACCAACAAAAGGGCGCAACTCAATAAATTTAACTTTAAACGGATATGAAATCTCATTATCGGTATCAAAGCGCTGTGTTTCATAGCGATGCGCACTGGGACTTGGTTCGAGTTTAGCCAAATCCGAATACGTTGTATTATTCTTCCAATACAATCCACTATCGAAAAGTTTCCGGCCCGGCAAAAGGTAATTGATTTCCGGCAGACGATCAACGGCAGAAGTAAAACGATTGACACGCACATCATTGCGAAAGCTCAAAGTGCCCGCTGTAGAAAATCCATGCGTCAAAAGAAAATACGTCGGGGGATTGGCATCCTGCTCGTATTCTCTTTTAAAAAAATCTTTTAAAATATTAGCATCGCTTAATTTGTAATACTGCCAAATCGCATTCGTATTATCGTCAATTTTCCATTTGTGCCGCCACTCACCCTTAAAACGCTCTTGGGGTGTAAGCGGGATTGTCGATTTTTCAAAAAAGAGCTTTGCGTCCGAGTGAATGTCATCAATATAATACGTCCGCATAAACCCGCTGCCAAATTTGTCGCTGTTATAATTAAGATCCAAGCCTTCGCCGATACTGTTACGGCTGCGATAATCGACATGCAAAACGGTATTCAACTGATCATTCCAATAATGACGCCATTGGGAAAGGACAAACATGCCCCAATCTTTATGATATCCGGGGGTGATAATTAACATCGGTTTTTTGTGCTTTAAATCCTGAGAATAAACGGGAAGCCAAAAAACGGGAACTTTCCCCAAGGTCATGGTCACATTATGCGCGACCGCCTTATCGCCCTGATAAATATCCACTTTCTTGGCCAGCAACTTAAAATGAGGATGATCCAAGTCGCAAGTCGTAATATACCCATCGTAGAGAATAACATGGTTTTCGCCTTCCTTAAGGATCTTTTTACCGGCACCATAATAAGGTTTTGAGGTAATCTTAGCGTCAATAAAATCCCCTTTCATCGTCGAGAAATTATAAACTAACCTATCGCCCGTTAAGCGCGAAAGCCCCCGCAGAAGGACAACATGACCCTGCGCAATCCCAACATTTTGCGCACGATCAAATTCCAAACGGTCGGCCGTCAAAGTCACGCCTAAGCGTCGGACAATGACATTACCGCTAGCGATGACCTTGCTGTCCGCCACAGAATACTCTACTTGGTCCCCGTTGATTTCAACCGGTGTCGTTTGCTCTTGGGCTAACGCAACAGACGCAACACTCAATAAAATCAAAAAAATAATACTTACGCGATTCATCAATTTTTTCCCAAACCTTCACTTAGTAAAACCTGTGCGCCCAAAATCCCAGCATCATCACCAAGTTTTGCTTGGACAATTTTGACCATTTTGGCTTGCACTTTCATTGCCCGTTTTCGGATCACCGCATTGATCGTCGGCAAAAGAAACCTCGAATTGTTCGAAACCCCACCACCAATAATAATCAGAGGCGGATTTAATAAGTTGACGACGCCGACTAAACCATTGCCGATATGTATGGCCGTTTCTTCAAAAAACCTCAAAGCTTTCTTATCTTTCTTAAGCGCCAAAGCGTAAACATCTGGAATCGTTAAAGTTTTTTTTCCAAAAATCCGCGCGATCTTTTCCAAAAGTTGACCATTACCGACATAGCGCTCAAAACATCCAAAACCGCCGCAATTACACTTTGGCCCCTGCTCATTAAGCGGCATATGCCCAATCTCGCCTGCAACAAACCCTTCTCCCCGATACATTTTACCGTCTAAAATAATTCCGCCGCCAACCCCCGTACCGAGAGTCATGCACAGCAGATCATTCTTGCCTCTGCCGGCCCCAAACTTCCATTCGCCTAAAGTGATCATGTTAACATCATTTTCTAAAATCGTCGGCTTGCGAAATTCTTTTTCAAAGATTTTTTGCAAATACACATTTTTCCAGCCGGGCACATTCGGCAAAAAAATAACCAGCCCTTTGAAAGGATCAACAGCTCCGGGCAGACCAATACCAATACCAGAAATTTGGGATAAAGTTATTTTAGAGTCCCCAAGAAGTGCATAAATTTTTGCAAAGATAGCCAAAAAAAGATCTTTTGGATGACGATTGTAAGGCTTTGTCGGCATAGTACTTCTGGCTAAAATTTCGCCATTAGTATTGACGATGCCCAGCTTGACGTTTGTCCCGCCAACATCAATGCCTAAAGTTAAACCTGTATTTTGCATGGAAATAATAAAGAGACAAAAATTATCATTGAATTTATCGACTTTAGAAAGTTGATTCTACCTGAAAAGAAGGGGCGTTTCAAGCATAGGCGATTATTTATTATAAACCCCAAAAGTGCAGACACGGTTTCGGCCGTCTTTTTTGGCACGGTACAGCGCCCAATCCGCTTTATCAATAAGCTCATGGACTTTTTTCCCATCTTGTGGATAGACCGCAATCCCGATACTGACCGTTGCCTGAGTTGTCGTGTCATAGGCTTTGATAGTTGCCTCTTCTACCGCTTGGCGAATACGCTCTGCAACAAACCCTGCCGCGGCAAAATCCGTATCCGGTAAAACCACACAAAACTCTTCCCCTCCGAAACGGCCAATAATGTCAATCTCGCGAATATGCGCTTTAATAATCGTTGCGATCTCGCACAAAATTTGATCACCCGTCAAATGGCCATATTGATCGTTAAAATTCTTAAAAAAATCAACATCCACCATCAAAAACGCCATATGCGTCTTATGAATCTGCGCACGCCTGTGCTCCTCTTCAAAGCGATCAAGGACATAGCGACGGGTATGCACATCCGTCAAACTGTCGGTAATGGCCAGCCGCTCAATGTCCTGATAAAGACGCACCCGCCGCAAGGCTAAAGCCAATTGATTAGCCAAAATAGCAACTTTCTCCTGCTGATCTTTGGCCACCCCGCTTAAGGCTAAAACCCCTAGATCACGCCGCTGACTTGTTAAATTCAACAGCAGATACCCTTTGGGCTCTTTATCATGAATCGTTTCTTGCGCCAAAGGGTCAATCAAAAAACAATCCACAAAACGGACATTCTCACCTAGCTTGGCCTTAAAAGCTTGAAAAGTTTTTTCTTCAGAAAAACTCTTGGTCATTTCGCGCGTCAAGTCATATAGTACAAAAATCTGCGCAGCTTGCCTCTCAAGAATTTTACGCTGGCCATCTAAACCTTTTTTAACGCTTAAAAATTCGTCATGCTGCTGTTTGAGCGTTTCCAGAGCATCGGTTTCCCGACGCAATAAATTCTCCACAGCCATGCGGACAATAAAAATTGCCGCCGACGTAAAGACCAATAATAAAATTTGCATCAAAATCATATTGTCCAGCCTTAAGCCTCTTTAGCAAAAACGACTTGATTGCGGCCAAACGCCTTGGCCTCATAAAGGGCCGCATCCGCCTTTTGCACCAACTCTTCCTTAGTGTGTGCATCAATAGCAAATGCAGCAACACCGATCGAGACACTGACGCTTGTTTTTTCACGGCGCAAAATAATCGTCTGTGTCGCGATACGCTTGCGGAGTTCTTCGGCCATCTGGCCAGCTCTTCTTTTGGAACAATCTGGCAAAAGAACACAAAACTCTTCGCCGCCATAACGACAAACAATTTCGCCCGGAGCGCTAAACATATCTGAAAGAATCATCCCGATAGTTCTTAAAACAATGTCCCCGGCCGTATGCCCAAAACGATCATTGTATTTTTTAAAATTATCCAAATCAATCATAAGAAATGACAACTCCCCCTGACTGCGCAGATGCCGACTGACCTCGGCCACAAGCCGATCAAGCAAATGTCGGCGCAAATAAAGCCCGGTCAAGCTATCTTTGATCGCTAAATTTTCAACACGTTCATACAGCTGCGCGTTTTCCAAAGCAACGGCGCCAATATGCCCGACAGTATCTAAAAATCGCAAGTCTTCCGTTGTAAAATGATGCTCGCTTTTACTGTCCACGCGCAAAATACCGACCATAATTTCTCCAACGACCAAAGGCACGCTCATTAAAGAACGAATTTTTCTTGTATCTTGCGTTTGAATCTCCTCGGGATCAAAACGAAAATCGGTTTTAGTGTCCTCTATAAAAAGCGGTTTGGAATTTTTGATGACCCACAGATCACAAAGATCCCCTTTCTTGGCCTTAAGATTAAAGGGGAGCTGATTTTGGAGTGAAACGCTCAGAGAAAGTTCTCGCCTGTCCTTTTTTATAAAATAAACGATCACCGACATCTGTTCTTGTTTAAAGACCCCATTAACTTCTTTGGCTATAATCTCTGCTGTATCGGCAAGCGTAAAAGACGCACTGAGTTTTTCGGTCAAGCTTTTAAGCAAAGAATAATTGTTAATCTTATCTTGCAAAGCATAGTTCGTCTGCCGTTCACGGGCAATCTGCGCCTGCAGCAAATTAAGTTCTTCCTCACATTGACCGCGTTCTAAAGACAAAAGTGTTTGACGTTTTGCCAAACTAAGATACGAATAGACAAGAAATACAATAATAACGCTAATGGATATGGCCAAATAAATAAAAAACCGTACACCAAAATAGCGGGCATAAAAGAAAAAACCACCAAGGGAAAAAAGAAGCAGAACAATAAAAAAATATAGGCGTTGTACTCTAGGTTCAATCTGGTTTTTCATCGCATGAAATCTTAGGCTAAGTTATTGCGAGTCGGGCACAGTAAAAAAACGCACTATTTCTGAAGCTTAGTCTTAAAAAACTAATTTGGCAGAACACTAAATAATTGTGTTTTCGGTCTCTTTGTCAAAAAAATGGGCCTTGCTCATGTCTATGACAAGGTCCATGTCACGGTTGACCTGAGGGCGGTCATGTGCGCCGACTCTTGCAATAAAATTATGGCGAGCCGTATTCAAATAAATCAAGACTTCCGATCCCATAGGCTCAACGACTTCGCAAGTCGCTGTAATCGTATTGTCC
>JAYRHV010000145.1:0-13044 GCA_041907165.1 Candidatus Omnitrophota bacterium
ATGATTTTTCAAAATGCGTAGGGATCCCTTGAGCGATTAAATATTCAAATATCCTCGTCGATATTTTATTATTGATAATCCCCTTATCATGAATCGACCCTTTTTTTGCAGCATTAAAAGCAGTGGCATCATCTTTAAAATACTGGATCAAAAGGTCTGGATTGTCCGTTGTATAAAGGATTTTGGCTTTACCTTCGTAGATTTTTTCACGTTTTTCCATGAGATCACCCTCGTGATGAAATATTATTTAAGGCCAACCCGTTTAAAAATAAAGTCCCGATGACGCGTATAATATTTGATATCAAAACAAGCGTCAATCTCACTGGGCTTAAGGAACTTGCGAACCTTGCGGTCACGATAAAGAACGTCTTTAAAGTCGGACGTGTCCTGCCAAACCTGCATCGCGCAATGCTGAATGATTTCATAAGCCTCTTCGCGCGTAATGCCTTTTTTCATCAGCTCCAAAAGAACGCGCTGCGAATAAATCAGCCCATTGGTCTTGGTCAAACTGGCGATCATGTTCTTGGGGTACACCAGAAGCCCGTCGATAATCGGAATAAATTTGTTGAGCATATAGTTGAGTATCGCTGTGCTGTCCGGCAAAATGATGCGCTCAACCGACGAATGGCTGATATCGCGTTCATGCCAGAGGGCGATATTTTCAAACGCGGCCATCGCGTTGGAACGCAAAAGCCGAGACAACCCTGAAATGCGCTCGCAGGTAACCGGATTGCGTTTATGCGGCATCGCGGATGAGCCGATTTGACCTTTAAAAAACGGCTCTTCAACTTCCAAAACCTCGGTCTTCTGCAATAAGCGGATTTCGGTGGCAAATTTGTTTAACGACGCGCCGATCAAAGCTAAGGTCGTCACAAATTGGCAATGGATATCGCGCTGGATAATTTGAGTGGCAATATTAGCCGGCTTTAACCCTAACTGTTCGCAAACAAATTCCTCAACGTGCGGGTCAATATTCGCATACGTCCCGACGGCACCTGAGAGCTTGCCGACCCGCATATTTTCGCGGGCCTGCTCCATACGGTCCAAATTTCTTTTCATCTCATCATACCAGACGGCAAGTTTAAGACCAAATGTCATCGGCTCCGCATGAACCCCGTGCGTGCGCGCAATACAGTTGGTATCTTTATATTTTTTAGCTTTGATTTTTAAAACCATCAAAAGTTTACGGATATCCGCGATCAAAATATCACTGGCCTCGACGCATTGGACAGAGAGGGTTGTGTCCAATAAATCAGACGATGTTAAGCCCATATGCAAGTAACGGGCTTCCGGCCCTAAGTAGGAACCGACATTATTAATGAAAGCCACAATATCGTGCTTGGTTCTTTCTTCTAATTTTTGGATTTCTTCGAGATTGAATTTGGCGCTCTTTTTGATCTTTTCAAGCGATTTTTTGGGGATGTTGCCTAAATTACACATCGCCTCACAAGCTAAGAGTTCAATGCGCAACATAATCTGGAACTTATGTTCATCCGTCCAAATGTTGCCCATTTTGGATAAAGTGTAACGTTCGATCATATTATTTTTCTCCTTTTTTCGAAGTGAAACTCAAATAATATAACAGAAGAAAATTTTGAAATCAATCGAAAAGAAAAAATCGCCCACAAAAAAAGATGAGCTGATAAGCTCGTAAATTCAATATCTTCATGTATTTATAAACTTTATACGTCAGCTCTAGTATTATACGCTAACGCGACTGGGCTGGCTTTTCTAAAACCTTAGTATGATTTTCAAAATATTGCGCTGAAACCTGCATAACCTCACTCATAAGTTTTGGGGTTAAGGCCAAATTTTTGGCGCCCACCGGACTTTTGTAAAAAGCGATAAGCTCCTTAAGTTCAGCTGGGGTAAAATGTTTGGCATACACCGGAATAATATTATCGATTATCGCATCGCTCTTTAAAACTTCCTGTAATTGTTTTTGTGAATCGGCTGGCGCACGTTTAATAATGTCTTCAAAAATACGGATAAGACTTGCGCGCGTTCCATTAGCCTCGAGAAGCCGACGGACCAATTCTTGGGTTTCGGGGGCCACAGCGTTGGGCGTTTGACCACCTTCAATCTGCGCAAACACATTAGACACAAACAAAAGACAAATAAGCGAACTAAAATAAAACAATCTTTTCATATTCCCCTCCTAAGAAATTTTTAAAACGGATTTTGCATCATAGCACATCCTAAGAAAAATGGACAACGCTGCTGCCATTTTCGTTGCACCTGTTTTCTCTATATGTTACGATGTTGCCCATGTTAACAAAAATAAAAAATCAAATCGACAAAAGCCTTGAGCGATTCTTAGACAAAATCAAAATTGATTACAAGCTCCATCTGGTTGATCCGATTCTCTATAAAAGTCTGCGCGAATTTTGCCTGCGCGACGGCAAGAGGATTCGCCCTATCCTTCTGGCTTTAAGTTACAAAGGCTATCGCAAAAATCCAGCACCGATGTCACCTTCAATTTATTATGCCTCAACCTGCATTGAGCTTTTGCATAACTTTATGCTCATCCACGACGACATTATCGACCGCTCGGATTTAAGACGCGGCAAACCGACCCTTCACCGACTTTTAGCAAAAGCTGCCCATATCCCACAAAGCAACCGTCTAGGATGTGATTTAAGCATTGTCGCCGGAGACATCGTTTACGCACTGGCCATTGATGCTTTTTTGTCCATCAATGAAGAGCTCAAGCGCAAAGAAAGAGCGCTTAAATATTTTATCCAGACTGCAGTTTTTACGGCAATGGGCGAATTCGCCGACACCTTGCACGGCGTACGGGCACTAAATTGCGTCAGTGAAAAGGATGTTTTTCTTAACTACACCCTTAAAACCGCACGCTACACTTTTGACTGTCCTTTAGTTGTCGGCGCTATTTTAGCTGGTGCGGATACCCAAGATATCAAAGCGCTCTCAAAGTTGGGACTTTTGATCGGGCAGGCTTTTCAAATCCAAGATGATGTCATTGGCATCTTTGACAGTGAAAAAAATATCGGCAAATCTATTCTTAGCGATTTGGCTGAATCGAAAAAAACGATTTTAGTCTGCCATGCTTATCGTGTCTTAAAAGGGAAAAATCGAAAAAAATTCTTGCGAATTTTTGCCAAGAATAAAAAAACTTACACAGACTTAGTTGCAGTCCGGCAAATTTTTATTCAAGCCAAAAGCCTCGATTATAGTTTAGGCCAAATCAATAGCCGTTTAGCCCAAGCGCTAAAAATTTTACGCAATTTAAAAATGGCACCCAAATATAAAAAGCTCATCGAAAAATGCCTGTTCCAGCTTTTTCAACACAGCGAAACGTTAGCCGAACAATATCAGCTTAAGGGTTCTTCGTAGTACGCAGCATCGCCAACTCTTTTAACAACTGCTTTAATACGACATCATTGGGGTCAACATTAAGGCCTTGGCTCCAAACATCGGCCGCCTGATTAAAAAAACCTTCATTCGCCAGAACTTTTCCCATCTGACGATACGCATCAAGATTCTTCGGATACAGCTTCATCATTTTTGAAAAATATTTTAAAGACAAAGCTGTATGGCCCTTGATGGCCAGAAGACTCCCCAATTGATTTAAATAATTTTCATCTTTGATTTTAGGCAAGAACTCTTGCGCCTTGGGAATAATTTCCATGCGCCCATGATCTTGCAAACTGCAGCGCAGAAGAGAAAAAAGGATACGTTCATCTTGAGGCCTCAAGTCATACCCTCGGCTATAAAAATCCCACGCCGTTGGCCAATCTCCTCTTTTTTCTGCCAATGTCCCTAAGTTCAACAATGATTCTACTTGGTATGGATTGGCTTTATTAGCTTTTTCAAAATGTTCTTGGGCTTTGTCATAATTATTTTTTTGCAAATAATATACCCCCAGATTATTATGGGTCACCGCCGATTGCGCAAAAACTGCAAGGGACTTTTCAAAATAAGCCATAGCTTGAGCCTCGTCGTTTTGACGCAAAGCAATCGCCGCCAAATTGGTATAATTTTGCCAATCATTCTGCTGGTTCATCAGAGAGCTTAAAAACCATTTCTTGGCCTCTTTATCTTCTTTGCGCTCAAATAAAGCATGGCCTAAACAAAATTGCGCGTTCTTGTTGGTTGGGGCCATTGCAACCCAATGGCGAGTAAACGTCAACTCATCTTTCCACAAAATATTATTTTGCCATGACGCATAAAGAAGAATACTCATCAATGTGATAGATGCTAATATGCGAAAACTTAAAGATATCCTTTTTGCAATTTCTAATATTCCTATGCTCAACAAAGCATACAGCCCAAATGAAGCAAAAAAAAGCCAATGCGGCTCGATCATCAGTCCAGTTTGCGGCAAAAACATGCACCCGGCCATCACCGGCGGTAAACCCAATAAAAACCACACAAGATAAACCTGCTTAATGTCATTGCGCCATTTAAAAAGCAAATAAATAACACCCCCTACAGCTATGGCAGCTGCCATACACCAAGCCCATAAAAAATCTTTGATCAGTGGTGTTGACCAAATAACGACCATGCCTTGTAACGTTATAAATCTTTCAAAATACCAACAAATAAGTTTTGTAAAAGTTGCGATATAACTTACAAAAGTCAAGTTTGTATATTGCCCAACTTTCAAAAATACACTCTCCTGAATACTCGTAAAACTAAACCGTAAAACAAAATAAACAAAAACAATAATACAAAACGGCCATGCCTTTTTAAGCCCCGCCCGCAATGACTTTTGCTGATAAGATGTAATCATTATCAAATAGGCAGGAAGCATCAGAGCGGTTTCATGGCACAAAACAGCTATACAAAACATCGATAATGCAAAAAAAAGGAACAAACCATTGTTCTCTGAACGGACATAAAATAATACACATAAGGATAAAGCGATCATCTCTAACGCATAGACACTGGCTGTTATATAGTTAACCATCATGCCGTTTAAAGGATGCATGCAAAAAAGAACACAACAGATCAGCGAAAATCGCCTGTCTGCTGTCAACTGAACAAACAGCAGATAAAAACAATAACAAGCCAAGGCAAATAAAACCAAATTGCAAAGATGATACTCAAATGCATTTTGTCCAAAAACCAAAAACTGCATAAATGGCAAAATATGGGCCAAGGGACGATAGTAAACCGAATGGGCAAGATTTTCGATTTTCTTAGTCACCTTATAGTTTGGAATAAAATGCAAAAATACATTAGAAAATTTTTCTGGGATGGCATTATCTGCTGCTGTAACAAGGCCAAAATCATCGACCATAAATTCACCGTGCAAATTATTCCCAAAAGTTAGTGCACTTAAAAATACCAAGAAAACCAGTACGCAAGCTGTCTGTAAAACGTATTTAAAACTCTTCTCCATTGAGTGCTCCTGTATAAATCAGATTAATTTAACGGCAATTTCATCCAGCAATAATCGGCCAGAACGGGTAACCTGCAAACGGTTTTCTTGCGTCACTAAAAGTTTTTGTTCTATCAATACTTTGATCTGTTGAGATATCTCTTGCGGCAATAAACAATCAAACTGTTTTTCTAACGACCCGATAACAACGCCCCGATTCATCCTAAGTCCAAACACAAGTGCTTCGCGCAAACGAGTTTGTTTTGACAAAACCTCATGTCCTTCTTCTGGGCTTTGCCCGGCTTGGATTTTTTTTAAATACTCCCCAAATCGGCTGACATTCCAACTCCGACGTCCGTCGTGATGGCTATGGGCGCTTACCCCCAACCCAAAATAATTTCCGCTTTCCCAATAATTAATATTGTGCCCTGACTCAAAACCCGGACGGCTAAAATTGCTTACTTCATACTGTCTAAAACCGTATTCTTCGAGTAAATCCGTGACCAGCTGATACTGTTTGCCTTGCGCTTGGTTATCCTGCTGTTGTATTTTTTGTGCATAAAATCTGCTGTTTGGCTCGACGGTCAAAGTATAAATCGAGACGTGCTCGCTACCTAAGGCTGAGAGTGTTTGCACATCCTCTTGAATTTCTTTTTGACTCTGCCCGGGGAAAGAATACATCAAGTCTACATTAATATTAAGAAATCCCCCACGGCGAAGATCATTAAACGCACTCAAAGCCTTAAAAGATTCATGGGCGCGGCCCAAGAGTTTTAAATATCTGTCGTTAAATGTCTGCACGCCCAGACTCACACGATTGACCCCCAGCCCAAAAAGAAATTTTGCTTTTTCTAAATCAATATCTTCTGGATTAGCTTCAACGGTAATCTCACACTCAGAGGGACAAATAAACGCTTCCTTGATAGTCCCAAATACTTTTTCTAATTGTCCCTCTGTTAAATGACTCGGTGTCCCTCCGCCTAAATAAATCGTATTTATTTTTCTACCGCGATATGCTCTGGCCTCATCGACTAAAGCCTGCACATACTCATCCTGTCTGTTTTCTTGTGCGATTGCAACTGCAAAGGAACAATAAAAACATTTGCGCTGACAAAACGGGATGTGAAGATAAACAGACGCCATAAATAATTTAAAAATATTTTTTTCGCGCGTAATTAAGAATTATTTTCGCAGTTGTTCTCAATTATTACTATAACAATTTTATCCGGCAACCATATTCCAATTTCCCCGACGGAGATAATAAGGATTTATATTTTTATTTTTTAAAAAAACAAAAAAATATTTTAAAATTCTTAAGAAAATTTTTGCATCTATTAAGTGCTGTGTTAATATTAAAACACAACACCAAATCAACATCTTTATCTCTGAGAAAGGAGAAAACGATGGCAACAAAGAAAAAAGCAGCCAAGAAAAAGACAGCAAAGAGAAAGTAAATTTCTCGAAGCTAAGATTTACCAGTAAACCCCTCGGCGTTAAAGCCGGGGGGTTTTGGTTTATGCCCAAAGGGTAAAACACAATCTGCTAAAGAGTTCTAAAGGGCTTTAGGCAAGAGAGAAAAAAAGTTTCTTGTTCACAAATCACCTTGCCCTTATACTAAACAAATGTTTGCAACTATACCCAAACGCAATGAATTTGCGAAATTAAAATTATCTAAATCATTGCGTTTGGGTATTATACTGCTTTCCTTAATTCGTAAACTCAAGAAGAAGCAGTATATTTTTAAAAACACACCGTTAAAAATTTTGCTGCTTCTTTCTTTCTTGTTGGCCTGTGCTTTTTACGATATTATTTTTTTAAATAAAACATTCAAAGTCACGACGGCCAACTCCCAAGCTTTGCCCAATGGCGTTTATGGCCAAGAACATAACAAACCGCGCTTTATTCCCGCTAATGGTACAGACGCGCCGGTTTCCGAGGAGCCGATTTACGAATTTATCAAACAAAATCTCCGACGTGGCATATTGCCGTTATGGAATCCCCATCAGGCCTGCGGCTATTCATTGATCGGAATGCTTGAAATCGGGATCTTCTATCCTTTAACCTTCCTTGTCTATTGGTTTCCAAACAGCTTTTCGATTGATCTGTTGATTTTAAGCCGCCTATTGCTCTGCGGGGTATTTACTTTTTGGTTTATGCGGCGCATCGGTTTTAAAAATCCACCCGCTGTATGCAGCGCAATTGTTTTTATGTTAAGCGGACCGATGGTCTTGTTGCAGTACTGGACGGCCAATGTGGATATATTGCTTCCTGTTTTACTAGTGGCTGTTGACCGGCTTATTATTAGAGAAGCCGACCGTATGTCCATTGCGACACTGGCTATTGTTGTGGGCTTAACAATTTTTGCGGGGCATCCGGAACACATCTTTTTCGTCAATGCATTTGGCTTAGCATTCTTTATTTTTCGCACATTATCTTTACGCACAAAAAAGAATTACAAAAAGTTAATATTCGGATACCTGGGCGCTTATCTGTTGGGCGCAGGGCTTGCCAGCGTCGTTCTTTTGCCGTTTTTGCGAAATCTCAACACAGAATTCTGGAGCGGACACCCGTCGGGAACCGGACTTTTAATGGAGGAACAAACAGACAGAGCTTTATCGTTAGCGTTACCTCACTTTTTTCAAAAAGAAAACCTCACCTTTAATTTTACTTTTGCCGGTTGGTGGGGCGGCTATTTGGGAACGCTGCCTTTGGCTTTGGCTTTTTTAAGTTTTTTTAATATCCATAAAAAAGGACTCAATTATTTCTTTGGCACGCTTTTTGTTTTGATACTCGCCAAAGCTTATGGATTGCCTTTTATCAACTGGATCGGACATTTACCAATTTTTGACACATGTCGTTACGCGATTCACACACCCCCTCTGGCCGCATTCTGCGTCGCTGTTTTAAGCGGTATGGGGGTTCGAAGCATTCAAAATGCAAAAAATATTTTTTCCAAAGGGCTCATTTTTACTTTCAGCCTTTTGATCATTGTCAGCGCTCATCTTTTTGCCCTTCAAAAATCTGAACATTTTGATATTGCACTTTCTGCAACATCGTTTGCCTTTGGCCTGCTTTTTATTTTTCAGATCATTTTGGCCCTCAAGGACCGCGGCCTTTTAAAAAATAAAATTTTGAATTTCATTATTATTGCCCTTGTCTTTTCGGAAATGTTTCTGTATATACACCGCGAACATCCCAAACGGTTTGATTCATTTGCTAAAGTGCCTTACATCGAATTTCTAAAATCACAAAAAGAACTTCAGCGCAGCTACGGTATTTTTTGGGCGTTTTATCCAAATACGGCAACTGGCTTTGGCGTCGATGATCTGGGGTATTTTTTAGGCCTTGTCCCGACGCGTTTTGTCGATTTTGTCAATGCGCTGGTCATTGAAAATCATTTTCAAAAAGACCTGCGTCCACCCGCCTTGCGGGCTATGCCAATTGAAACAAAAAGACATTTTATCCTAGATCTGTTAAGTGTCCGATACATCATCACCCCGGCGAACATGCATTTAGAAAATTTGTTTAAGACAAAGCCGATTTATCAAAATGAAGTTGCGATTTTTGAAAGACCTACGGCGATGCCTTATGCGTATGTCGTCCATCGGGCCATTTTTGAACCGGACAAAAAAAAATCCTTAAATCTTGTCGGACGTCTTGGCGCATCCTCCTGTGAAGGCGTTGTAATCACTCATGCTTTCGATGAAAAAATTATTTCACTTCTTAATGTCTCGCCAATCAAAGATGCCTCAAACGTTAATATCATCCACGAAAACCCCAACGAAGTCATCTTGAAAGCCCGAATGGAACATGCCGGACTTCTCGTGCTTACACAAGCGTATCACCCAGACTGGAAAGTTTTTATCGATGGAAAGAAATCAGAAATACTACAAACGAACTATCTTTTGCGCGGTGTCCTTGTCCCGTCGGGAGAGCACGAAATCAAATTCATATTTGCGCCATTTTCTTTTTATGCGGGAATTCTAATCAGCGGGATATCGGCGCTGTTTCTGGTTTATTTTGTTTTTGCCTGCCCCAAAAAATTAAACCCCCGCTTGCGTTCGCAAACAGGGGCTTAATAATAATTTTTAAATATTTATTTCTTATTACGCTTGACCAGCTTTTTTGTTTTCTCGTCACGCTTGGAACGTTCTTGGTCTTTACGTTTTTTAGCTTGAATAGCGGTATATGTTTCAGGCAAATGATACTTCATCCAACCTTCAGCGTAAAGCTTAAGCCACTCATCTGTTGCACGCTCGATGCCAATCGAGTATCCGGCCTTTTGGCTCTCAATCCACAAATGCCGATTGATCTCTTCGATCACTCGTTTGTCTTTGAGCAAGTCACGCAATTCGTTAATCTTCATAAAACCCTCCCTAAAAGAACGTTTATCGCCTACTAAAAAACGTAAACATAAAAAATAGTATACCGTAGTTGTTTTCAAACACAAATAAAAATCACAATAATCTATATGTTTTGTTGCTCAGATTCTTTTTGATGCCTAGTTTGGGCCAACTGTGCAAACAGTATTCCCAATTCATATAAAATCAAAAGAGGTATAGTCAAAATAATTTGGCTGACGACATCCGGCGGAGTTAATATCGCGGCAATAATAAGAATAATCACAATCGCATACCGGCGTTTTTCCTGCAAGAATTTTGGAGTAGCAATACCAAGGCGTGCTAAAAAAGCCAAAACAAGTGGCAATTCAAATGTGACGCCCGAGGAGAGAAGGATCGTCCCGACAAAAGAAATATATTGATCAACCGTTATCATTGGGACCATCCACTGGCTTGAAAAACTCATCAAAAATTTTAGCGAAATTGGAAGCATCACAAAATATCCAAAAATAATGCCGGAAAAAAATAAAGCAAGCGATAAAGGCCCAAAGACCTTAACATACCTTTTCTCAGCTCTAGTCAATCCCAAGGAAATAAATTGCCAAAGTTGATAAAAAATAAAAGGCAAAGCCAACAGAAGACCGCCAATCATCGAAAGCGTCATCCGTGCATTAAACGCTTCGGCGGGAGAAGTAAAAATAATTCTCCCAATAGGCCGGACAATAAAACCAATGACCGGATCAATAAAGTTCCATGCCATGATCGTCCCTAAGACAAAAGCAATGAACGCTTTGATCAGACGGTCGCGCAATTCTTGCAAATGACTAAAAAACGAGACGGCGTGTGCAGATTCAAACATTTTATGATCCGATGGGATTTATAAATGAAAATTACGGCGCAATTCTTTTGGCTGGAACACCACCCCAAATTTCTCCAGAACCAATCTTTGTAAATTTTGGGACGACGCTGCCGGCAGCAATAATCGCATCATCCCCCATCTGCACCCCCGCCAAAATAACACTGCGTGCGCCGATGGTGACATTATGCCCGACTTTAATAGGATACATCCCCAATTGCCCTTTTTCTGAAATATGCGGGGTCAAGAGCGCCATTTCACCAAAAATCACATTCTCTCCACATGAAAAAAATGCAAACGGCCAACCGATCTGGGCAGCAGAAGGATAAGAATTTTTACCAATTTTAGCCCCCAGCAAACGATACAGACAACGGGTTAGCGGAGGAATGACTAACCGGGAATAAACAGGGATATAAAAAACTGTGACATAAAGGACAATCATAAAATGGACAATAAATTCCTCTTGAGTCCCCGCTTTAATCATACCTCCGGAAAGATCCAAATCAGCACTCATTAAACGATTCACTAAAGCAAACAACAAAAATAACACTATAAGAAAAATCAAAGACATGACTAAATAATTAAATTCTCGAGGAAACGGGGAATAGGGATTCAAAACATAAACGACAAATGCCGAAAAACCCGAAAACAAAAAAAGAAGAAGCCCAAATAGAAAACCTGCAGCGGCACGAAGCTTACAACCCATAAATTTTCTCCGGACTATTTTTGTATTTTCTAATCAGCAACCGCGATTTTTAAACTTCTTTTTTTTCGTTGTCTTTCTTTTCTTCTTCCCCTTTAAGCGCTTTTTGAAATTCACGTATTGCTTTGCCCAATGAACTTCCGATTTCCGGCAAACGTTTGGGGCCAAAAAGAAATAAAATCACAACCAAAATCAAAAGCACTTCCATAAATCCAAGATTTCCCATAATCTTAACTCCTCTTAAATCGGTTGATATTGTTTACGGACACTTAACTTGATAATAATCCCTTGTAAAATCCGCAAGCGTTTTGTCCACAGGCTCGACGTAGGAAACAACGTCCAAAGCGCTGGTAACTTTTAGCGTCGCAATTTTTTTGCCACCGTCAAAAACCGCTAATCGGCTGCCCTTGGTCACGCCATTTAAAATGCCTAAGGTCACCATCGAGTTCCCAGACTTGCGGTTGATCCACAACGAACCTTCTTTGCGGTCAGCCTCACTTACCCCATGAACTTTTTCCGAAGCCTTGACGACTTTGTCTAAATCAAGAACACTGCCTACCTGAGATTGTAGTTCTTGCGCTTGGCTGCTGGCTTGATCTTTTTGTGTATTGACTAACAAAAGTTTTTCATTTAAATCTTTGACTTCAACTTCTTTGGCGCTTTGCGCATTGACGGTTAAGTACAATAAAAAAACCGCGCCTAGAAATGAAACGAAAATAAAAATAAGGCCCGTAAAGATTTGCTTTTTTCCATCGGGGACAGCCGGCGGCTTAGAGGCCAAACCAACAGTCTTTGGCCCCGCTTGAGGTGCCGACGCAATAGGTTGCGGATCTTTTGGCCCAAAAGGAAATTTCATACCGTTATCTTATCACAATTTTAAACTGAGGCTGACAACAAAAATACCGTTTATTCCCTGACAACAGAAAACCCTATCTATAAGGATGGGGCAAAGCTTCACTTTCTGCCCAGCAAGGCAAACATTTTAGTTTTATACGCCTCGACACCCGGCTGATTAAACGGATTAACCCCCATCAGATAACCGGTCAGCGCGACGGACTTTTCATAAAAATAAAATAACTGACCTAAAGTATACGCATCAAATTTAGGCACAGTGATTGTCATGTTAGGGACCCCGCCCTCAAAATGCGCCATCGCGGTCGCTTTGTAGGCCTGCTCATTGACCCAATCTAAATTTTTTCCGGCGACACAATTAAAGTTATCCTGATTCTTTTTGTCTTTGGGAACAAGCATTTTGTATCCGGTGTCTTTGACAACAAGAAACGTCTCAAAAAGATTTCGTTGCCCCTCTTGAATTAACTGACCCATCGAGTGAAGATCCGCCGTAAAATTAACTGACGCAGGAAAAATCCCTTGGCCCTCTTTGCCTTCGCTTTCGCCAAAAAGCTGTTTCCACCACTCGCCGATAAAATCCATCTCTTCATAAAAAAACGCCTTTATTTCAATGACCTTCTTTTGCTTATACAAAAGATAGCGGCACCCCGCATACTGCCAAGCCATATTTTTTTCAAAGTCCGCTTGCCCAAGTTCTTTTTCGGCATCAGCGGCACCCTTAATTAGAGAAGCGATGTCAATCCCAGCCAAAGCCAGCGGGACTAAGCCCACAGGGGCTAAAACAGAAAACCGCCCGCCGATATCATCAGCAATCGGGTAGGTGCGGTAACCCTCATCGTTGGCTATCGCGCGCAATGCGCCTTTTTTCTCGTCGGTAATACAGATGATTCTTTGCTTTAACTGGGCGGCAGAATATTTGCTCTCCATAAATTTTTTGACCAGCCGA
>JAYRHV010000146.1:0-2239 GCA_041907165.1 Candidatus Omnitrophota bacterium
AAAAAGCTGAGAGTGCGCTGGATGCGATGGGGCTTTTAAAATTGGCTCGGCATAAACCGCTGGAGATGAGCGGAGGTCAGCAGCAGCGTGTGGCGATTGCGCGGGCAATCGTTCGTGAGCCTTTGGTTGTGTTGGCCGATGAGCCGACGGCGAATCTGGACCATAAAACAGGCGAAGAGATCGTCAACCTGATGAAAGAAAGCAACCGCCAGAATAAGACGACGTTTATTTTTTCGACGCATGACCAGAAGGTGATTGATGCTGCGGATCGGGTGGTACGGATTTGGGACGGGGAAATCGTCTGATGCTGACGTTAAAATTAGCGCTGCGAAATATTTTTCGGCATAAAGCACGCTCGATAATCACGCTGTCGACGATTATTTTTGGATGTGTGGCTCTGATTTTTGTCGGAGGATTCTTTGATAATATCCTTTCTCAAATGAGGGAAGGGTTCATCGCTTGCCAAACAGGGCATATCCAAATCTATCGTCGAGGATTTAATGAGCATGGAAAAAATGACCCCTATAATTATTTGATCGAGAATGCGGATGAAATCAAAAATTTGGTTAAGTCAATTGCTCAAGTGCGTTCGGTTACCTCGCGGCTATATTTTTCGGGACTTATCAGCACGGGAGAGAACACGATTTCGTTTCTTGGGCTAGGGCTTGAACCACAGAATGAAACACACCTTCCTTTGGAAGCGACCAAAGATATCCGCAAATATTACAAAAATTCAGATTTTGGTATGCCGATTATCAGTTCTGGAGAAGCGCTAGGTGAAAATGATTCCGCACAAATTATTATAGGCAAAGGTTTGGCAGAGACAATGAAAGCGCAAGTTGGCTCGACGGTGACGCTCTTAACCAACACGGTCAACGGTTCGACAAATGCGATGGATGTCAAAGTCAAAGGGATTTATTATACTTCGACAAAAGCTTTTGACGATATTTTTTTGCGTTTGCCGCTTAAGACCTCACAAAAGCTTATGGGTACTTCTGCAATAGAGCGAGTAGTTGTTCGGCTTTATAAAACAGATGATACGGACTTAGTGTATAACACTTTGCAGCGGACAATCAAAGATAAAAAGTTAGACTTAGAAATAAGTCGTTGGGAAGATCTGGCCGATTTTTATAATAAAACGGTAAAGATGTTTAATCAGTTTTATTTGATTATGCGGGTTATTACGGCGATGATTGTCGTTTTAGGGATTTTTAATACATTAAATATGTCAGTTATGGAGCGAATTAGCGAAATTGGAACTCTGATGGCTTTAGGGACACGTCAGAAATCAGTTATGAAATTGTTCTTGCTGGAAGGTTTTTTATTGGGAATTTTAGGCGGGGTGCTGGGGGTTTTGGCGGGAATGCTGGTCGTCAGTTTGGTTTCATCGGTCGGTATTGAAATGCCGCCTCCTCCGGGGGCAACAATGAAGTGGCTTTCTACGCCACTTATTGTTGCGTCAACGGTACTATGGACGTTTTTGATGTCCGTGTGTGTCGGCGGGATTTCGGCGTTGTATCCAGCGTATAAAGCGTCACGCATGCAGATTACCGTAGCCTTGCGATATCGATAAAATTGAGGTCCAAAAGTTGCCCTTAGATATTTTGCATTTTCCCCGCAAGGGGTAGTTTGAATCTTAGGCGCGAGAGATCATGGCATGATGACATTTAAAATAGCTTTGCGAAATATTTTTCGGCATAAAGCGCGGTCGCTGATCACACTCTCGACTATTGTTTTTGGCTGTGTGGCTTTGATTTTTATTGGGGGATATTTTGAAGATCTTTTTCGGCAAATCCGCGAGGCGTATATTTGTTCGCAATTGGGGCATATACAGATTTATCGTCGAGGATTTAGTGAGCATGGTAAAATTTCCCCTTATGCTTATTTGATTGACAATCCGCAAGATATCAAAACTCTTCTTAAGACTTTCCCTGAAATTGAGTTTGTTACTGCGCGCTTGCAATTTTCTGGACTTATCAGTACTGGCAATAATACTGTGTCTTTTATTGGGCAAGGCATTGAACCGCAAAATGAAAGATTGGCAACATTTGAAGAAACTCAGGATTTGCGTCAATTTGTTAAATCCAAAAATGTGGGCTTGCCCGTGACTATATTCGGGAAAGCGCTTGGAGAAGAGGATGTTTATGAGACTATTTTAGGCAAGGGATTGGCGGAAACGTTGCAAGTGCAGGCCGGCAGCCCGATTGTTCTTTTGACGAGTACTGTTCATGGGGCAACC
>JAYRHV010000147.1:0-2277 GCA_041907165.1 Candidatus Omnitrophota bacterium
AATTTTTTCATTTTAATCTCCAATAAATTTTTAAAAAAATTTAGATTTTTTATTTTTTATCTTCTTTTGTCTTTTTTATTGCACGTTTCTTTTTTGCCTTTTTTACAGTCTTTGGCTTGTGCGTCGCCTGATCTTTAGATTTTTCAATCGTCGGTGTTTCATCCGCGCTGACAGCCGGAGCTGTTTGCGCAAAACAAACTGAACCCATCAAAGCACCAAAAATTAAAACTAAAAATAATTTTTTAAACATATCCATCTCCTGAATTTTAAATTAATGAGTTTTCTGATTAAATAAAACAATAATTAACAAGCCGCTGCTGGCGGCGAAGTCTCGTGGAGTTCCAAATATAAAATTGCGGAATTGGATTGCAGCAACTTGAATTTAATGGCCAGCCGTGAAGAAATCGCATTTAAAAGAGGAGAAGTAATCTCTACCGGCAGAAGTATAGCATGAAATGGTTGGCCGGTTTCATCATCGCTTGCATCGCAGGTCGAAAGCGACAAAGCAAACAAACATGCTGTTAACCCAATAATTACAAAAATAAAAATTATTTTAAAAAGCGACTTGTTCTTCATTTTTTTAAAACGCCATCAGATTAAAAATCGATACCCGCCTGAGCTTTGATCCCGCGCTCATAGGGGTGTTTGATGCATTTCATCTCTGTTACCAAATCCGCTATATCAATAAGCTCTTTCGTTGCGCCGGCTCCAGTTAAAATAACATGTTTAAAGGGAGGCTTTTGCTTTAACTGCGCTAAAACATCTTTCACTTCCAAAAAATTATATTGGATAGCATAAATGATTTCATCAAAAATCACAAGTTGATTTTCTTTATCGTGCAAAAGTTCACAACATTTTTTCCATGCCCGTTGGGCGGTCTTAACATCGTCGTCAAAATTCTTTGTATCCCATGTAAACCCTTTACCCATTTCAAAAAACTGGCACTGGTCTTTGAGGTTTTTAAAAAACTTTCCTTCAGCGGTTTTCCATTGACCCTTGATAAATTGGACAACGGCAACCTTATATCCCGTTGCAATCGCGCGAATCGCCGTCCCAAAAGCAGCCGTCGATTTTCCTTTGCCGTTTCCGGTATAAATGATGATCAAACCTTTTTTAACATTCGCCTTAATCGCTTTGTGTGTCCGCGGCGCTTTATCGATTTTCATAATCAGTATTGTTAATCAAATTGCTCTAAAGTGAAAGTAAAATATTTTCTACTTCTTCCCTTGTTTATTCGTGGTTCCCTTTATATACTTTAAGCGTTATGGACCATTCTGATCTGACAAGAAAAGATTCCGCAAGTTTACCAAACACTTTTATCGGAAATACCGGACGAGGTTCACCTGCCTTTTCTCTACCTGCGCAGATTACCGCTACAAGTTCGCTTAACGAAATCTTGGCTTTCGCGCGCAAAGAAAATGCCAGCGACGTGCATTTGTCCGCCGAGAAACCGCTCATTTTCCGCCAATTTGGCGTTTTAAAACATCGCACCACCAAAAAACTTTCCGCAGCGCATATCCGAGCCCTGATTTCAACGGATCTTCCGCAGGACGTTGTCCAAAATTTTGAAAACAGCGGGGATGCCGAATATGTCCATACCATTGCCGGCTATGGACGATTTCGTATGACCTTAATCAAACATCGCAGTGGTTATGATTTGACCGCGCGCGTTATCCCTATGGAAATCCCGACCTTCGCCCAAACTGGGATGCCGGAGTCGTGCAGTAATTTAACCAATGGGCCCAAGGTTTAGTTTTAATCGCTGGACCGACGGGGTGCGGAAAGACAACTTCTCTGGCTGTGCTCGTTGAGATGATCAATCAAAGCCGTTCGGAGCATATCATCACAATTGAGGAACCTATTGAAATTGTTTTTGAACCAAAACAATGCCAGATTACACAGAGGGAAATCAATATCCATACCTGCACCAAAGATACTGCGTTGCGTGCCGCTCTGCGCGAAGATCCGGATATTCTGGTTGTCAGCGAACTGCGCGACTTATCGACGATACAACTGGCCATCAGCGCCGCGGAAACAGGACATTTGGTTTTAGGAACAATGAATACGGTCAACGCGGCGCAAACCATTTCAAAACTTGTTGATTCTTTTCCCGCAGACGAACAGACGGTCATCCGAAAAATGATTTCCGAATCCCTGCGCGGCGTTATTTGCCAACAACTGATTCCCAAACTCGATGGCAGCGGCCTTATTCCCGCTTATGAAGTCTTGATTGTCAACTCAAGCATTTCGAATCTTATCCGTGAAGACAAAATTATG
>JAYRHV010000148.1:0-1548 GCA_041907165.1 Candidatus Omnitrophota bacterium
ATATAAACAAAAATACGATCCGGTGAAATCGACTCACTTGATCCTTGCAAATTAGTACTAAAAGCCACCATCCCCAGCATAAGGGCTTGTTTAATTTCGGTTACGAGAGCATCCGTTTTACTATTGTTAATCATAAAATGGCTGTCCGTAATAAAACGGATTTCGACATAAGAATTCTCACGTATCGCTTTGACGTCAGAGAATTTTTCGGCGGCTAAAACAAAATGCGAATTGCTCCAAGGCGTTTTAGGAAGAAATCGTTTTGCCATATAATTGAGCAATTTATTTTTATTTGCGATGGGGCCGAAAGAGAAGTCCTGAGATATTTTTTCCGGCTTAAATACAGATAAAGCCGCAATAAAATTCTGATATTCAGCCGATACCAAAAAATCAGTCAGTTTAGGAGCTCCATAATTGGCAGCGATAAAAACAATTACCCCGATTATCGGTGGGATCAAAATCCCAAGCGATGCCCCAAAGATGAACCACAAAAATATTGGCGAAAGCAAAAACAAGATTTCCTTGATCGACTTGAGGACTTTCCCATGGCGGCGAAAAAGATCAAGCCCGACAATACTATGGGCGAAAGGTTTTTCAAAACTCATGCTAAATTCGTCAAACTCCGAAACCAACATACTGGGAGAATATTCTTTCGTATTTTGGGCCACCACAGTCGATTGGCTATCATCACCTTGAGGATCACTCGCCATCTTTGCTTCCATCGTATCCAAAGTTTTTTGATAATTATAAAATTCAGGCAAAGCTGTTCTAACATTTCTTTGGACGCGAGCATACGAATACTCAACCAAAGTCAAAATACGGTAAATTTTGTCCAATGAAAAACCTGAAATTTTAAAATTCAGTTTGTCGCTTTCTGGCAAAAAACTACTTTTAAATGTATCGAGCGTACCGCTTTGGGCTAAAAGATAACGCGTTCGATTAGCGTATTCTGCTAAATAATAAAAGTAATCCCGATAACTTTGCAATGTTTGGTCATCCTCCTTAAAGATACGCCGCAAAGTCGCCAAAGCTAATTTTCTGATCTTAAAAGCAGCAATACTCTGCGCGCGAAAATCCTTAAATGAAAATGGATGTTGTCGACGATAATCCCGAATAGAGCCGACAATTTCTGCCAACGCGGTTTCCCCTAAGGGACTATCTGACTTTAAAATTCCTTGCCATATCGACTCAATTTGCGCAAACGCATCTTGTGATACGCTCATCTCAAATGAGTTTAAATTACCGTCCATGCCGCGATAATATATGCTAACGCTTTTGTCAGTAATTTTTGTGCCGGGGGATATTTCAAAAATCAAATCAATACGTGTAGCATGACGCTCAACGCGTTTAGGTTTTAAAATCTGCTCCCCAAGCATCAGGCGTAAATCTCCACTGTCCATTAATTTTTGAATCATCTGCTGCAACAAACGCCGTTGTTTCTTAATGTCCTGCCCTTGCAGAGAATTTCTTGATCGAATAATGACTCGAATCTCATCTGCTGACATTTGAACGATCATGTCATTTAAACTTGCTTGTTTTGAAATAAGC
>JAYRHV010000149.1:0-1604 GCA_041907165.1 Candidatus Omnitrophota bacterium
CGTTTTTAAGTAGTGTTTTTTTTGGGCTGATGATTGCCCCTCGATGGCTTGTGAATTTGGGGGTGACACCGCTGGATGTCATGCTCATTTTTTTTATTGGCGGCTTGGCAGGGGCTTATTCGGTACGCGATGCACGAACGCGAGGGACCTTGATTGCTGCGGGAATTTATGTCGGCATTATTCAAACAGTCGTGATGGTTCTTATCCGTCATGACGTACTCGTGCAATGGACGCCGGATTATTTTAAAACATTATTGTCCCCCGTATTTTCAAGCGGGATGCTTTGCGTCGGGGTTTTGTCTTCCCTAAAAGTTTTTGAATATTTATTTGGAGTCATCACAAATTTTAGTTTGCTTGAGCTTGCAGATTTTAATCAACCTTTGTTGAAACGGTTGATTTTGGAAGCGCCCGGAACATATCATCATAGTTTGGTTGTCAGCAATATCGCGGAAGCGGCCGCCGATGCAATTGGATCCAATGCCCTTTTAACACGTGTGGGTGCGTATTATCATGATATAGGTAAATTGGTCAAGCCGGATTACTTTACAGAGAACCAGATTTCAACCGGCAACAAGCATGACGATCTTGAACCTTCGATGAGCAGGTTGGTTATTCTTAACCATGTCAAAGAAGGTATGGAGCTTGCCAAGAAATACCGTCTTAATCCGATTATTGCTAATTTTATTCCTGAACATCACGGCACGAGCCTGATGCATTATTTTTATCAAAGGGCACTGACAAAGACTCAAGATATCGATGAGGTTGGTGAAGAAAATTACCGCTACCCGGGGCCAAAACCCCAACGCAAAGAAACCGCAATCGTACTATTGGCTGATTCGGCAGAGGCGGCAACGCGTTCCTTGGACGATTTGACGCCTAATCGTATTGAAGAAGTTGTCCGCAAGGTCATCAACAATAAATTTATCGATGGACAATTAGATGAAAGCAATTTGACTTTAAAAGAAATTGAGACGATTGCCGTGACCTTTACGCGCAGTTTAAGTGCCGCGTATCATGGCCGTGTCAAATATCCGGAACTTAAAAATGCCAGTGACTATCGAAATCCAAAATCTGCAGACGAGAATTCCGCTTAAGCACAGTCATCTCATTAAGCCAATCCAGAAAGTCCTTAAAGTCCAAAAAATTGTCCGCGGCCAGCTCTCGTTTGTTTTTGTTGATGACAAAAAGATGAGATTTTTGAATAAAAAATATCTTGGACATGATTACGCGACTGATGTGTTGACATTTGACTTAAAAGAATTTGCAGCGCCGGAAGTTATCGACGGGGAAATTATTGTTTCCCTGCAAACTGCCAAGCGCAATGCCGCCGAATATGGGACAAGCTTTCAAGATGAAGCTTTGCTTTATATGATTCACGGCGTTTTGCACCTTCTAGGTTATGAAGACCATAGCCCGTCAGAAATTAAGAAGATGAGAGCTCAAGAAAAGAAATTAATGCATTTGATTGATATTTAATGCGATGGCAAGGGAACGGTCGCGACCGTTCCCTGCGAATTGATAATTCAACATGATTTTAAAAACCGACGGCATTGTTTTAAAAACATTTGACCTGCGAGAGACCAGCCGCATCGCTATATTTTTTA
>JAYRHV010000150.1:0-3801 GCA_041907165.1 Candidatus Omnitrophota bacterium
ATTTTAAACAGGCGCAAAGCCATCGGGCCATTTGTAAACCCACCGACGAGGCGTCGAAAATATAAACCGTCCTCATCGATTGCGGCTGTCTTTTTTGATAGGCCAAACAAACCGGCAAAACATCAAAAAGAAAACTTTTTATATCCAGAAATTCAATAAACAAAACCTGTGATTGGGCTTTGGGCATTTTAAGCTTTCATCTAAAACGAGACATTGGCCAAGTGATCTTAATCGGAATTTAATTTTAAAAATTTCTTTAACGCTCTTTTCTCCGGCGCTTTAAAGCTCGGCGGATATCCTTCGCGCAGCAGTTTTTCTAAAGACATAAGTAAATCTGTCTTTTGAAATTCAATAAGATCGCATGCTCTTAAACCCGGCAGCACGTGTTTTGAGGGGACAACATCTTTAAGATATCGGAATAAATCAGATGCAGGACTGCGATTTTCACCGACGGTCCACAAGTATAGGCGTTCCCGCAATTGATAATGGTCCGTATATAAATAATAAATCTCCTGCGTTTGACTTTGAGAAACAACCCCAAGCAATGCTTGGATATCTTGCTTATTTTGTGTCGGATTGATGACATACGCTCGACGGCATAAAGATTCTCCGCCGTGCAGCTGTAGCTGGCTGGCATAAACCAGTAAAAGATCATCTTGTTTTAAATTTTGATTAAGCCACGCGATAGGGACACGGATATTACTGCGTTCCCAATAAGCATTGACGGCAAAAAGCCCGGCATTGACAAAAATAAAAATACCGACAATCCATCGACGAGCTTTGGGAGAAATTTCTGCCCGCAATAAAATCTGCGAAAACCCCAAAACACTCATCACGACAGAGACATAAAAAAACCGGGAAAAAAATATATGGTTATGTGGGTTAAAAAGTCCTATCAAGATTCCCGAGACAATGCCCGTAAAAAGAAGCCAAGAATAAAAGTCCAATCTTTTGTTTTTTCTCAGTGTTTCCATCACCCAGCTAACAGCTAAAAAACAAACATTAAGTGCCAGAACATAGCGTGTCAAGCCGGCCAAATTGTCCCAATACGTCACATAATTGCGCCCTAAAACAAGCTTTTTTGTGTTCATGATCAAATGCGACATACTTACATCCAAAACGAAAACAACAAACGGCGCAAGTAAAATAATGCTGCACACCCAAAAAATCTTTACCCTTATGCTAAATCTCTCGTCGATCTTTAGAAAAAGATTCAAAAATACAGGCCATGTCAAAAGAAATCCCAAAAAATAAATTGCGATATGGGAGACCTGCCAATGATCTGCTGCCGGCAAAATAAGCAGCAACAGACTTCCCACCAAAAACCAAACCCCTGACATAAAATTTCGCTTTCCAAAAGCAACGGCAGATTCCCAATAGAGGATCAAGCTCATCACCATAAACCATCCCAAAGGCGCATAGACTCTGATATAAACTGACTGTTCAAAAATAAACGCTTGCCCAAAAAAGAAAATCGCCGCATACGCCAATGCTTTATTGCTGGCCTGATGCCGCCAGCGGATATAAAGTGCAAAAGTAAGGAAAGTTAATAAGACAAAGGCCAACGGGACCAAACGAAACGCTAAAAAAGACAAGCCGGCCATTTTATAAGCGAGGCTGGCAAGATACGTAATCACAAGCCCGCGCGTATAAAAATAGGGATTGGCATATCCCTTATCAAAAGCCCATGTTCGATACTCGCCGGTTTCAACAAGGCCCTTGGCCGTCGAGAAATGGGTAATTTCATCCCCCCAGCCGGTAAAACTTTTAGCAGAAAAAAACCAGACCACCAGAAACAGGACAATAATGGCACCCATCCAATAAAGAAACTTCTTCTCAATTTTACTATTTTGCGGCATGCCTATTTTTCCTTATCCAAAGATACATTTTTGCTAGCCTGTTGTTTAGACATATCCATTTTTGCGACACATAACAAACTTAAACCAAACCCAAAATCAACCTGATTTTCAATATGTCTAAACCAAAAATCCAACAGCCTGCTTAGATAATTTTTAATTCCTTTGTTTGTCGCACTTTTTGTTCTAAGCTCATAGCCCAACGGTTTTTTAAATATCTTTTCGAAAATAAAATACGGAAAATATCCCAACATATTCCAGTACCGAATAGATACTATTTCAAAACCACAACGGGTCAATTTGTCAATAAGCTCAGATTTTTGATACCGCCTGTAATGCCCTAAAGATTTATCACGGGCGCCGTATAAATGTGAGAAACACGGCACAAAAACGATAAGTTGTCCGTTGGGATTAAGCAGTTTAGGAATTTTCTTCAATAAACTGACATCGTCCTGAATATGTTCAAGAACATCAATCAAAGAAATATTATCGTAACAGCCTGAAACTTCACTAATATCCTCGGCAAATAACTTTTGTATTTTAGGGCTCAAATCCCTATAGAGTCTATCGGCGAGCTTGATCAACCCCTCGTTAGGTTCAACTCCAGCAACTTCAAAGCCAGCTTGTTGTGCATAATGCAAAAAATGTCCTGATCCGCAACCGATATCCAACAGGGATTGTTTTTTTAAATACGAAACAAGCAGAGGATACATGTTCGCATTACGAAAATCGGACTGGACTTGATCAATCGAAAGACAGGCTTGTGTCAATTTTTCAAAAGAAGGGTCAACCATTTCACCAAAACCTTTCTTTAAGATCTTCTCCCAATGACCCGCGCTGGCACTCCGCCGACAATTGTCATCGCATCGACATCTTTGGTCACAACAGCACCGGCACCAATCACGGCACCCCTGCCTATTTTTTTGACATTCGGTAAAATGGTGACATTGGCAGCCAGCCAAGCGTCTTTCTCAATAACCAGAGCAGAAAATTCAATGCCCCATTCTTTTTTAGGCCTAGCTGTAATTTTGTGCTCATGCGTCTCAATCAGAACATTCTGGCTGATCCAAACGTCATCCTCGATAATGACCCCGCCGCTATAATCGATCTCGACATTACGATGGACTTTAACATTTTTACCAATGGTCAACTGTGCGCAATCCGACTTATGTGGAACAACAAAATAACAGCCCATCCCGATATCCATGCCTTGCGACCCATTGAACAAGACTCTGACAATCGCATGCCTAATCTGCCTAAGCGGCGGGACCTCAAAGAAAAAAGAAAAGATAATAATTTGCAAAAGCCGCAAGCTTATCTCACGGGCAAAATATTTATAATTTGAATTTTGAGTCATAGATCTATCCATGAATTGAAAATTCTCGACGGATGAGAAACTTGTCCTTTTCTAATTGTCCTGCCGTAAAAACTTCCGGGGCTTGCTCAGAAAGATTCTCACGCTCAAAAAGCCGCGAAGATGGAACATAAATAAACGACAACCTTGCTCCCACAATCATCCTTTTAAAAGTCTTTAACCCTTTAAATTCATCGCAAATACTGACGTCATTCTTTTTAAAATAAATCGTCCGCTTTAAAACAACACTCGATGATTTATGCTCTGTAATTAATTTTTTGCGCAGTGCCTCTTTGATATACGCTCTTAATTTTTCAAAGTTTCCGATCAAAAGCTGGACCATGTGCAATAAGATTTGTTTGCTGGGCGTCATCGTGTTTTCATTTAAAAAACACAATTTGCCCTCGACGCTAAATCCACTCTCGTCAATCTGCAAAATATGGCCCTCGCTTTGCAAATATCCGCTATAGAGGTTTTGCTTGGCCTCAACTAAAACCCCACTATCATGGATTTTCTTACCATCGACAATCGCGACGAATGTCCCTATTTTTTTCAAATTAGCAATAAGCTCTACTCTATCCCGACGCCAAA
>JAYRHV010000151.1:0-2908 GCA_041907165.1 Candidatus Omnitrophota bacterium
AAAAGACGGGTAATTGCGCCTGCTGCTGTGTTTGTGTGCATTGTGGATAAAACAAGATGCCCGGTCAGCGCAGCACGGATCGCGATTTCAGCGGTTTCAACGTCACGGATTTCACCGATCATGATGATGTCCGGGTCATGGCGTAAAATATGTCGTATCGCTGTGGCAAAACGGTAACCGATAAAATCATTAATCGCGGTTTGCGTAATGCCGGCCATTTCATATTCAACCGGATCTTCAACGGTAATAATATTGCGTCCGGGCTGATTTAAACGGTTCATCATCGAATATAAAGTTGTTGTTTTCCCAGCTCCTGTTGGACCAGTTGTCAAAATTAGACCATAGGGGCGTTCACAAATTTTATTAATAAGTGATATTTCTTCAGTATCAAAACCTAGCGACGACATATCTTTATTAAAATAATCTTTCGTTAAAATTCTCATAACAAGATTTTCGCCTAAAATGTCAGGAATTGTAGATAAACGGATATCATAATTTTGATTGCAAAAATTGATCATTGCCCGCCCATCCTGCGGCCGGCGATTATCCGCAACGTCCATCGAGGCCATAACTTTAAATCGTGAAATGACTTGGCGCTCGAGTTCTTTTTCAATCGGTTTTTTATCATAAAGAATACCGTCGATACGAAAGCGAACACGCAAATGATTTTTTTGAGGCTGCAAGTGAATATCAGAAGCCTTCTCTATAATAGCCTGTTCTAAGAGTTCATTGACTAAGCGGATCATGGGGGATGCTTGTACCTTGATACGTTCTTCTTGCTCACGTTTTTTAAGCTCTTCTTGGCGTGCTATAACTTTTGGAATAAATTCAGTGATTTCTTTAATGCTGGCCATGACAGGATTAACTTGGCAACCACATTTGACCTGCAAATCTTGCAAAAGACTGACATCCAGTGGATTTCGCATTGCGATGGTCAATACCCCATCAGATATTGAGATCGGCAGAACTTTATGATCTTCAATAAATTCTGAGGAAATCATTTGAACAGCCTGATCGCTTATGACGATGTCCTCTAAATGGACAAAAGGCAACCGAAATATTTCAGCTAAGACTTCGATGAGTTTACTTTCTTCAATAAAACCGAGTTCCACGAGCAGTTCGCCTAACTTACGGGGATTTTGCTTCTGGCTCTCTAAAGCGCGGATAAGCTGCGGATGCTTAATAAGTCCGCTGGCAATTAAGATCTCGCCAATCTTTAGTTTTGTTTCTTTATTTTTTTTGTCTGTATTGAGCATTTGTATAAAAGTATATTAGTAATTAGAAAAATTTTTCCGTTTATTATAGCTGAAGTATGCACTACGAAATTGTAAAAAGCAAATTTGAATCATTAAAATCTTTAAAAATCAATAAATATTTTTTTGACAGTATAAATAATTTAAATGAATGAAATATTCACAACCCTATTAATTTCAATATATTGCACAAATATATTAATTATAATATTGCCTAAAAAAGACTTGGGGCAGAGACAACAAAATAAATTAGATTTTTAGGAGGGATTTTTTTATTTTTTGGATTTGGGTTTGGTGGCATTTATGATTGGTTCGGGAGTCTGAAAAAACTTCAATAATCGTCGTTTGGGGGCTTTGTGTGGCGGATGTATAAGCATTTTTGAAATGATCAATCGATTTGACAGGCCGATAGGAAAGGCCAAAAAGACTTGCAGCATGTTCAAAAGTCATATGATGAGATGCAGTAAAGAATTTATCAAAACCAGTCTTTATTTTTGAAACGGGTAAAAACGAAAATATAGCTCCCCCATTGTTATTGAGGAGAATTAAAACAAATGGCTGGGTATGGTTTTTTAATAACGCTAACGAGTTTAAATCATATAAAAAGGCCAAATCGCCTAAAATAGCAGTACAAGGTGTTTTTAAAGCTTTGGCAAAACCCGCGGCTGTTGCAATATTGCCATCAATGCCGCTGGCCCCACGATTAGCCGTAATTCGGACCATCTCACCTTCTTTTGACGCAAAAAGGTTTAGGTCGCGAATTGGCATGCTATTGCCAACAAAAAGACCAGAATTTTTAGGAATTAACTTCGAAACCAGCCGTGCAACTGCCGGCTCGCTTATAGAGTCGGAAGTGGTAAAAATATTTTGCTCAATCGTTTTTTCGCAGGCCTTGTCGGCCTTTTGTAAGCTCTTTAAAAAGGACGTCGTTGGACGACTCGCGATGTGTGGAATAATCGCATCGCAAAAATCCTTAATCGCGCATTGCAAACGCAGAGTCACGCTATGGTTGGGATCATTTCGCAGAGGATGTTTAAGCACCATCAGATAAAGACTCGGCTCAATTTTCTTTATCACTTGATAATAGCGCGACGAGGTCAACCGGCCCCCCAGATGAATAACGGCATCGACGGACTTTTTTTTATTAACAAGCGGTGTATCAAGAATATGTTCAAAGTTGTGAATAATTGGCGCATGACTTTGGCCAAGCCTTAAACCAGAGGTGATATCTGCAAAGATCGGCCACTGGAGTTTTTGCGCTAATTGCACAACCGCCTGTTCGTCATGCTGGCCACTGATCTTACCGACGACAATTAATCCCTGTTTGATACTTTTAAGAGTTGCGGCGACTTCTTTGATTGTGTTGGACGAAATTTGCAAATCAGGTTTTTTGTATTGGGTAAAAGCTTCGCTACTGTTTTGCCAATGAGAAATAGTTTTAAGATATAAAGCAAAATCTTTGCGCTTTGCCACACTGGCAAGAGGTTCGCGAAACATGCAATTTAAATGTACAGGGCCTGCAAGCTCGCCTTTTGCGCGAAAAATAGCTTGGTCGATGGTGGTTAAAAGACTTTCTGGCGCGATATCTTTTGTCGGACACGGCATATCGAAAAAAAAGCGGACATAATCGCCAAAAATCTTGATCTGGTCGATGG
>JAYRHV010000152.1:0-5455 GCA_041907165.1 Candidatus Omnitrophota bacterium
GAATTGCACATCCCCTTTATTAATCTTAAGAAATATAAAATCGCCCCTGATCTTAAAGCAGTGATCCGTGAAAAAGTAGCACGCCAATACCATATCATTCCGCTTTCGCAAATGGAAGAAAGCTTGACGATTGTGATTTCTGACCCGCTAAATATATTTGCGCTCGATGACATAAAGAATATCACAGGAAAGAACATTGATGTGGTCATGAGCACAGACACAGAGATTATGCATGCGATCGATCTTTATTACGGGTCTGAGGCGACCGCCTCGGTTTCAGATATCAGCAAGGGTATTGAGTTTGAGCAGTTTGAAATTGTTAGTGAAAAAGAAGGGGCCATGCAGGATGATGTCAACGCCGAGGAAGGCGAGCAGGCCCCGATTATCCGGCTGGTAAATCTTATTCTTCAAGAATCGCTCAAACAGCGCGCATCGGATATTCATGTAGAGCCGATGGTGGATATGGTCCGTGTCCGCTATCGTGTCGATGGGGCATTGATCGACGCTATGAATTTTCCCAAAGAAAATCAGAACTCTGTTCTTGTCCGTCTTAAGATCATGGCGCGGCTGGATATTACCGCCACGCGTACCCCGCAGGACGGTCGTTTTAAAATGAATATTGGGCACAAGCAAGTGGATTTCCGTGTGTCTGTTTTGCCGACGATTTTTGGGCAAAAAGTCGTGTTGCGTATATTAGACCGCAAGAATTTATCAATTGGTTTGGACGGTTTAGGTTTTTCGCAGCGATCGATGAAAATTTTGCAGCAAGGTATTCGCAGCCCCTTCGGGATGATTTTAGTGACAGGCCCGACGGGAAGCGGAAAATCAACCACACTCTACTCGATTATCAATGAATTAAACAGTGTCGAAAGAAACATTATTACCGTCGAGGACCCTGTTGAGTATTTGATTGAAGGGTTAACGCAAATTCATGTCCGCCCTGAGATCGGCTTGACTTTCGCCTCAGGTCTGAGAGCTATTTTGCGCCAAAGTCCCGATATTGTCATGGTCGGGGAAATCCGTGACGTTGAGACAGCGGATATCTCGATCAAAGCCGCTTTGACGGGCCAGTTGGTTTTTTCGACTTTGCACACCAATGATGCGGCTGGCGCTTTGACCCGTTTGGTGGATATGGGGGTAGAACCGTTTTTGGTCGCATCAAGTATTGTACTTGTTTGCGCTCAACGTTTGTGCCGCAAGATTTGTCCGCACTGTAAAGTAAAAATTGAAGCTCCGGCATGGATTACCAAAGCGTTTAAAGACAAAGTGCCTCCCGGAACAGTTTTTTATGAAGGCAAGGGATGTGACCATTGCCGAAAGACCGGTTATTATGGCCGTATTGGGATTACGGAAGTTTTTGAAGTGGATGATACGGTGCGTGAAATGCTGATTTTAGGCAAATCATCGGACGAGATTAAAAATTATGCGTGCAAAAAAAACGGGATGAAACTTTTATGGGACGAGATCATGGACAAGTTTATCAGCGGCGAGACAACGGTGCAGGAAGTATTGCGTTTGACAACTGAAGAGTAATTCTAAAGACAAAAAGGAAAGCTTAGAAATAAATTCTTGTCGCAAGAAAATGTGTTAAAATATTTTATATTTTGTCTAAAAAGAGAAGGTGAATGTTATGCCAACATTTAAATATGTGACGAAGGACAGCAACGCCAAAACAGTTACTGGAAAAATTGTCGCCGACGATGAAAGCAAGGTCATCGATGAATTACGCAAGCGCAACTTAATTATCATTTCGATAGATTTAGTTAAGGAGTCCGCAGGCCGTAAAGCTGCGTTTAGCCGTTCAAAAATTAAGGAAGATGATCTTGTTATTTTTAGCCGCCAGCTTTCGACGATGATTGATTCGGGGATCCCGATTTTACAGGCCTTAGACGCTTTGCAGGAGCAGATCACCCATCCGGGTTTTAAAGGGGTCGTCGTCGCTGTCCGTGACGATATTCAGATGGGCAGCAGCCTCTCTGTTTCATTTGCCAAACATCCGCGCGCTTTTGACACTCTATTTGTCAACATGGTCAAGGTGGGGGAAACCGGCGGTGTTTTAAGTCAAATTCTTGATCGTATTGCCAGCTATCTTGAAAAATCCCTTAAGCTAAAACGTAAAGTCCAGTCCGCGATGATTTACCCAGCGGTTGTCGTGAGCATGGCGATTATTATTACAGTTTTGCTTTTGGTTAAAGTTGTTCCTACTTTTGCCGGAATCTACACTTCGTTTAACCATGAACTGCCAGCCATGACCAAAGCGTTGATCAATATGAGCAATTTGTTGCAACATAATTTATTGGGGGTTATTGCAGGGGCTATTGTTTTTGGTTTTCTGCTTAACCGCGCCTATAACACGGACAAAGGACGTTTATATATTGACAGTTTTGTTTTAAAAATGCCCATTTTTGGAGATATTATCCGTAAAGTGGCTATCGCGCGGTTTAGCCGCACTTTATCGATTCTTTTGCAAACCGGAGTCCCGATTCTAGAATCGTTTGATATCGTCGGAAAATCCAGCGGTAATCGGGTCATCGAAGGAGTTATCGAAACTGTCAAAGAAAATGTCCGCGAGGGGGAAAGTATTGCAACCCCACTTTTAAAAAGCGGCGTTTTTCCCCCTATGGTCACCCGTATGATTTCTATTGGAGAAAAGTCCGGGCAGCTTGAAAAAATGTTGACAAAAATTGCGGACTTTTACGACGATCAGGTAGATACGGCCGTTAATGGTTTGACGAGTATTATTGAACCTTTGATTATCGGGGTTTTGGGTATCGTGGTTGGTTTTATTGTGATTGCCTTGTTTATGCCGATTATCAGCATCACGACAATTATTTAGGAATGGCTTAATATGCGCAACAAATTATTTTTACAAAATGATTATCTTGGCTTTTTGCCAGCGGTGTTGGCGACGGGAGTAGTTTTTTATTCATTTGTCTTTATTGCCGACAGTCAGGCAAAGAGTTCCTTTACTGCTGATGAATTGTTTGATAAGTCGGTCGCCGACTTGCGCGCAACGATGGAAAAAGCGAGAACCAGCAATGAAACTTTTCAAGAGAACAACCGTCTTTTGCAAAAAGAGGTTGACAGCCTTAATCAAGAGTTGACGGATGCCAGCTCAAAGAAGGATGATATTCAAAATCAAGCCAGCAGTTCTTCTTCGGTGGTAACCTTAAGTGAACAAGAAAAAGCTTTGTATGAAGCGCGCGGCAAAAACCTTTCCAGCCGGCTTTCACGTTTTAAGGATGACCAATCCTACCTTAAGAAAAAAATTAAGTATTTCCAAGAGGACAATCTCGATGCTTCCAAACAGATCGCTTCGCTAGAGGAAGAAATAAGCCAGCTGCAGCTTAAGACTTCAGAAGAAAAAAGCCAAGTCGCTGTTATTGAAGATTCCGATGGGCCAAAAGATATTGCTTTAGAAATGGCTGACTCCGCCAAACGCATCAGTGCTCTTGAGAAAAAAATGGCTGTCCAAAAAAAGATTTTGCAAGAGAAGACATCTGTTAAAGAACCATTGGAAGAAATCTATAGTCGGCTTTCGGCTCAATTTAGTCAAGCAGAAGAACAGCTCTTGCGTCTAAAAGCCGAAAAGAAACTTATGCCACAGGAAGTTGATGCTGCAAGCCGTGATTTTTCTTTAAGGGAAGATACCCTGCGTCAAGAAATTGCTGACCTAAAAGATTATCGAGATAGGCTCAAAGAGTCTTTGGCTGATTTGCAAAAAGCCGCTGCAGTTGTTAGGACGGCCAAAAAAAAAGATGCATCGGGAATTTTAAAAGAATTGCAGCAGCAACAAGCGCTTCTTAAAAAGAAGATGGGTCTTTTAGAAAAAGTAAACCTTGGCCATCCGTCAGCTAAAGAGCAGAATACGCAGTTGATAGAACGCAAAGAGCGTTTGGCCGCCGTAAAAAATGACTTGCAGCTTAAAATTCTTTCGGCAAAAAAAGAAAGTGAACCTGCCAACTTGCTCTCGTCAACAGATGAGGTTAAGAATCCGGCGCAGTTAAAAAATAAAATTAAAGAAAGCACGGCGCGTTTGGGTGATTTGCGCAAAAAAATAAATGCTTCGCAAGCTACATTGGCGATGGTCCAAAAAAATCAGGAGCTTATCAGTCAGGCTGAAACACTAGAAAAGAAGATGCAAGTTCTGCGAAACACGCCAGCGGTGTCTTTACAAGAAGATACGGTAATAGAGACTACAGAAACCAAGGCGCTTAAAAGCCAGATCGAACAATTAGAAGCCCGCCGCGTTATTCTTGCGGAATCATTGGGGACTATTCATAGCAAGTATCAGTTGTCGGATATTTCTTCAAAAAATTCTTTGGCCAAAGAAGCGCAGCTTAAAGAATATTTAGCCACGTTGACTCTTGAGAATAAAGCTTTGCAAGAAAAACTTTTGACCCTCCAGATGCGGCAAGACAAAAATCCTCGCTAGTAAATCTTCATTGAGATTTTAAGAATTTCTTTAAACGTCTACTGGCCTTGACACAGAGGTAAGCAGGTTTTATACTTGAGGCGACAGAATCAGAAGGTGATGAAAAAGGCAAACCATTCGCAAGGATGGGACGCAAAGCTAAAGGGTCCCGGAAACAATTTTAAGGGATAGCCAGTTACCATCAGAAAAAAAGCTTAGTATCCTATTCTTCGTTTGGCGGAGGATAGGATTTTTTATTTGGGGGAACGCAAAATAAAACTTGCGCATCGCGTTAAAAAAACTTGTAAGTATAATTGACAGCGAAAGGAGGTGTGTTAGGATTGTAACAAGTTAAGTTAAACCAAAGATAAAGGAACATCGAACAAGCGCTCTGCACAGAGAATAAATTTTGTAAACCGTTATCATTCATTATCTTCCACGGTTTATTTTCTGGGTAAAGGCTTTAAACAAAACGGTGTCGACCTTTATCGAAGAAAGGAAGGAAGATCATGAAAATGAAATTCAATCGCAAGGGTTTTACGCTCGTTGAAATTATGATCGTTGTCGCGATCATAGCCCTCTTGGCCGCAATCGCAATTCCCAACTTGTTAAGAGCCAAGATTTCAGCCAACGACGCATTGGCAAAAAGCACGTTGCGTTCACTCTCCACAGCTTCTGAGACTTTCGCAACGGCGAACACCGGTAATTATCCAACTGACATCACGTCGTTAACGGGAGCAACTCCACCGTATATTCAGGTCCCATATTGCGGTCAGCAAAATTCTGGGTTCAGCTTTGCGTGTACGATGACATCCAGTGCTTACACGTATGTGGCCACACCGTTGACGGTTGGGACTTCAGGTACAACGACATGGACAATTTCTACGGGGGGTGTTTTAACTCCGTAATTTTGCAAAAAGTCGTTTAACGTGTTTGTCTTAACAAGAAAAAGGGGGGCCAATCAACCGGTCCCCCTTTTTTTTAGGAAAATGAAAAGAGTAAAACACAATGACACACAGAAAAAACAGATTTTGTGGCATC
>JAYRHV010000153.1:0-2899 GCA_041907165.1 Candidatus Omnitrophota bacterium
CCTTTGGCGCGCGCGGTCAAAATATACTGCTGGCCTAAGACCTCGAGCATGTTACCGCGCATAATCCTCTGCAAAGCGCCTATCGACGCAACAGATAAAGCGATCGCCGGAATAACCAGATGGCGCAAAAGGTCCCCCAATTTTTCTACAAAATTAAGCTCGTCATAATTGGCGCTGTGCATTCCACCCAAAGGCAAAAGGCCGCTTTGGCTGGCAAAAAATAATAACAGCATCGCCACAAAAAAACTTGGGCTCGACAAAGCGATATAAGAAAAGAATTGAATAAGCCTGTCAGAAAATTTATTGCGGTTAACTGCGGCAAAAATGCCTAAAGGAATCGCCACGCCCCACGTCAAAATCAAACTGGCTAAAGAGAGGACAAAGGTATTGTACATCCTCCCGCCAATGACACTCGCGACGGGAATATTGTAAA
Source organism: Candidatus Omnitrophota bacterium (assembly GCA_041907165.1). Classification (GTDB taxonomy): domain Bacteria; phylum Omnitrophota; class Gorgyraeia; order Zapsychrales; family JANLHA01; genus JADLGJ01. The sequence continues at coordinate 434 of JAYRHV010000153.1, forward strand.
AGAAAGAATACCCAAACTCGAAGTGAAAAATATTTTTGAGCCACGAAAAATATTGGAAAATAAGCGGCTTATCAAGCTGATACAGCTTCATATACCGCTCAATGGTTTCTGGCGAAATCTGCGGGTTAAGCTTTAAGCTGTCATAATAATTGCCCGGCGTCATTTTCATCAAAGCAAAGACGACGAATGACATAACCAGCAACAGCGGCAAAGTTGTGATCAGCCGACGAAGAATGTAGCGAAGCATGCCTTAAAAACTCCCCCCGCCTAAGGCGGACAAGCCTAACCCCCTCTTTATGGTTATGAATAACCACAAGAAAAAAGAGGGGGAATTCTTATTTAATATAAATTTCTTCAATATTATAAAACGGGCCGGCGAAGCTCGTTGGCCTTAAATTACCGAACTTATTGCGTATCGCATAAAGATTACTATTGAGCACCGTATAAATCAAAGGCAGCTGTTGGGAGACAATCAGCTGAAATTCATCATAAAGGGCTTTGCGCTTGTTCTCGTCAAGCTCTTGCACACCTTGATCAAAAATTTCATCCACGCGCTTCTCCCACGCACTTGCAGGGGTCTTTTGTGACGGATACCACATATGCAGACTGCCGGTGGAGTGCCAAACGTTTTTGCCAAAATGCGGCTCAATGCCGCCGGTCAACCCTAAGACAATCGCATCCCAATCATAGGTCGCATTAAGTTTAGTGACAAGCGTATTAAATTCCAGAGAAAGAAAGTTGACCTTCATTCCCAAAGACTGCAGATCATGACGGATGATGCTGGCAATCTGCACACGCTCCACGTTGCTCGAATTTGTATAGAGATTAAATTCAATCTTATGCCCGTCGGGATCTTCGATAATCCCATCGCCGTCACGGTCAAAGTAGCCGGCATCGTGCAAAATTTTCTTGGCCTTGTTCAAATCATAATCATAAACTTGGACGTTGGGATTATAAAAAAATCCAGCGCTTGTGCTCATATCCGAAATCTGCGGATAGCCCAAGCCATTCATGAGAATTTCGATCATTTTTGCTTTATCGATCGCATGCGCGATAGCCTGACGAAAATGGATATCCAAAAACCATTTGGATTTGACCGGATCGACAAAAGGTTTTTGCGTCTTAGGATTGATGCTCGTGTTCTGATTAAAAACAAGAAAGCTGCTGCCAAAATCCGGGCCCGAATCATAAACTTTAAAATGTCCCTTAACTTCTGCAGGCTTGATCATCGGATACTCAAATCCCCGTAAAGAAATAAAATCCACTTCCCCATCGAGGAACTTGAGCATCTGCGTATCTTGATTTTGAACGATCAAATAAATAATACGATCGAGGTACGGCAGGTTCTTGCCGTCGATAGACTTTTTCCAATACAAAGGATTGCGGACTAGAACGAAACGCTCGCCGGGCAAATACGACGCTAATTTAAACGGCCCTGTGCCCACAATTTCAGAGGGCGGCGTATCAATGCCCCATGTAAAGTTAAACTTTTTTTGGGCCACAGCTTTTGACAACTTGTGCTTGGGCAAAATCGACTGGCTTAACCCTTGCAAAAAAGGAGCAAACTTGACCGGAAGCGTAAACTTAACGGTCAAATTATCAATTTTTTCAACTTTAAAAATTTTTCCATTGATTTTAAAAATATCGCGGCCAGAACAAACGACATCGTCATTGTAAATCAAATCATTAAACGTAAAGACAACATCATCTGCAGTAAAAGGCTGCCCGTCATTCCAAAGGACATTAGGGCGCAAATAAAAAGTCCATGTTAACCCATCGGGGCTGACATCCCAACTTTTTGCCAAAGCCGGCTGAGGCTTAAGCGTTATTGCATTTAACTTCGTTAACCCTTCAAAAATATAACCTGTGACAGATTGGGTGGAAGTCTCTTGCGCGACAATATCGTTAAACGATTTGGGGTCTGAGGTCGACGAGAGAATAAGGCTCCCGCCGTAGCGGGGCTCTTGTGCCCCCGCCTTGGCAGAAAATAGAAATAAAAACAGAAAAATTAACCCGAAAAAATAAAGAGGAGCTTTTTTGCGGTTCTCAAAAAAATATGACATGAGCAAGTCAAACAGATTTCACTTCTTTTCTGGTGTTGTCGCCGCTGGAACTTGAGCCGGCGTCGGTGTTGCCAGTGGTGCTGCTGATGCTTTTTGATCTTTCGTTGCCGCTGGGACAGAAACGGCATCGGCGGCTTTTTTATCCGGACTTTCTAACGGAATATTAATTTTGATATCAGGCTTTTTTGTTTTATCCATCAATCGTTCCATAATCGACTGGTCCCGTCGGGCAGAAAAATGGGCCAACGATAAACTGGTGATAACAAACAAAACCGCCAAAACAGTCGTCGCCTTGACCATAAATTCATTGGTCTTGGCGCCAAACATCGTTTCAGCTGCAGCAAACCCTTCGGTCAAACCGCCGCCTCGTCCTGACTGCATCAGGATCACAGTGACTAACAGC
>JAYRHV010000154.1:0-3857 GCA_041907165.1 Candidatus Omnitrophota bacterium
GTCAAACGGGTTGTGCTGTCTAAGCCCGTCGGCAACTTTTTTTTGATGCTGCGGTCGCATATCGCGCGCAAATCAAATTCGATATTATATTTATCTTTAAAAAAACTTTTGCGTTTCTGTAAAAAATTGACAACGCCGGACCCGACATTGCCATAGCCAATAAGCCCCAAAGTGATCTTATTCATGGTGTCCAGTAACCTTTTCGTTTCTAAAGTGTTCAATAAGTTTTGTCAAAACCGCCTGCGCTGGCAGCGGGATATCGTCAAACTGCATACGTGTTTCATAAATGATATTTCTGATTTTTTCTTTTGATTCCAATACGGTTCCTTTTAAATGGATAAATTCTGAAAGAAATGGAGTTTTTAACTCAATTCCCATTCTTGTCCCTGCAGAAAAAGCTTTGGATGTGATTAAACACAAACCGCCTAAGCTAATATTTTTCAGTTGCGAGGCATTATGTTTGACTAAAGGATCATTAAGGTCAAAATAAGACAACATAAAATGCTTGGCAATGCGAGGATATTTTCGCTTTTCGGGATGCTTTTGATCGGCCATCCTAACCTCCTGTCAAAGGCTATGACTAAAAAAGTCGGAGCGGTGAGGTTTGAACTCACGACCTCTTGAACCCCATTCAAGTGCGCTAGCCAACTGCGCTACGCTCCGTAAAACTTTTGATATTCTGTAATAATATATAAGAGAACGTAATTAAAATTGGAGCATCATTTTAATTTGTAAGTTTTCAATTATACTATATTACCCTAAACCTGCAAAGGAAAAGTTCGTCGGGTTTTATTCAGCTTTTGTTTTGCGGGTCATCAGATCTGTGACTGCGGACTGCGCGGATTTGCCTTTAAAAAGGATGTTGTAAACTTCGGTGGTTATTGGCATTGGGATTTTATGTTTACGGCTTAAAGCGTAAGCGGCTTTGGCCGTCTCCACTCCTTCGGCTACCATGTTCATGGAACCTAAAATTTTAGTGATGGGGACTCCCTTGCCTAATTGTTCGCCGACACTGCGGTTGCGGCTTTGGGGACTAAAACACGTTGTGATCAAATCGCCTAAACCGGTCAACCCGGCAAAAGTTGTGGGCCTAGCGCCTAACGCGACTCCTAAACGGGACATTTCCGCAAGTCCGCGCGTGACAATGGCGGCTTTGGTGTTGGTCCCGTAGCCTAATCCATCGCAAACGCCGCAGGAAATCGCGATCACGTTTTTTAAACTCCCGCCTATTTCAACCCCGATGACATCCGGGTTAGTATAAATCCGGAAAGTTTCGGAATTAAAAATTTCTTGTAAGGTTTTTGTGATCTTACTATTTTTCCCGGCGATGACAGCAGTTGTCGGAATGCCTTTGACGACCTCCCCGGCGATGGTCGGGCCAGAAAGTACCGCTAGATTGACATTTCCCAAAACATCCGTAATCACTTGGCTGACGCGCAGTAAAGTTTTTGTTTCGATGCCTTTAACGACGCTAAGAATAATTTTATTTTTGAGATTGTAAGGCTTGATTTTTTTTAAAACGGACCGCAAAAATTGTGACGGGACGGCTAAGAGAAGGACATGGCTTTCATTAACGGCGAGATCTAAATTGCTTGTAATCTCAACGTTGTTTGGAATTTTAACGCCCGGAAGAAATTTATAGTTTAGCCGAGATTCTTTGATCTGTGCGACGTATTCAGGAAAAGCGCCCCAGAGTTTGACGGGATATTCTTTTTTTGCGAGGTAAACGGCTAAAGTTGTCCCCCATCCCCCGTCGCCGATAATCGAAATACTGTGTTTTGTTTTAGGCATGGGGCTTATTATAGCGAAACGAAGATAAGTTGCAAGGTTGTATTAAATTGGATTTGGGAGGACTTGATAAAGGGCAAAGGTTTCATTTTCGTAAATCGGATTGAGCACGGCGTTTTTTTTCGGATTAAGATATCGCATAAAAACAATATAGTTGACTTTGTATTTTGTCAGCGCATTGACCAGCGCGGGTTTAATATCCCCGTCGACAATGACTTTGAAATGCTCGACATCCTGCAGGCGTTTTTGCCACTCAAGCGCCGCTTTATAAGAGAATCCAATAACCCCGCCATCGCGGTAACAAACCAAGACTTTTCTCTCTGAAAAGATACGGAATCCGCCCATTTCCATATCGTTGGGCGTCAGTATCAGTGCATTTTTGGGCGTGTGCAGGCGTACATAATTTTGCATGTCGATCCAGTTGCGCTGCAGCTGCCAAAAACCTGAGGCTTTGGTTTCGACTTGCAGGCGCAGATAATGGTAGTAAATATTGTTACCGGTCAAAAGCAAGAATGGGACGAGAATAAGAATTCGTTTTAGCCTTAGCTGTTGATCTTTTAAGAGAAAATTTAACAGATACAGCACTAGGGCAAATCCGGCAATGATAAAGAATGCCATAATCGCCCAACGGCTAAAATGATTATGCCGGAATTCAAAATAAATTCCAACGACCGAAAAAACAAAAAAAAGCCAAGCAAAAAACTTGCGCGGACCAGTTTTGTCCTGCAATAAAAAGAATATGGCCATGCAAGAGAGCGCTGCAACAAAATTTTCAAAACGTATTAAGGAAAAAAGCAAAATAGTTAATACGCCGACTTCAAAGCGAGTAGCGTATATTTTTTCGATGACCAGAATGGTTGTGTATCCGATTAAAATAAACTGCATAAACTGGATATTGCGGCTTAAATTCAGGTCGAGAAAGAATCGGCTGGGGATGATATAAGAGAAGATAAAAGCAAAAATTAAAAAGATAGCGCCGCCGATCATAAAGGCATGGGCTTTTTGATCTTTACGAAAGGCCCCGTTGTAAACACTGTTAACAGCGAGCATCGCTATGACAGGCCAAAAGGATTGGGTTCCTTTGAAGAATGCAGAAAAGTTATGAAGCATTTCGCTTGGAGTTTGGCTGTCAAAAAGAAAAGTTTGCGGGCAGGCGATTTTGTATAAATCAATCCAGTTTTTGTAGAGGTTCGGATCGCTAGGCAGATGAGTAAAAAGGCGTTTGAAAGTCCAGATAAAAAAAGGTGCACTAAAAAAAATAAACAGCCCTAGCGATTGCAAGAGCTTTTTGCCAGTATCTTCTCTTGCCTTCCATAAAAGGTAAAGAGACATGTAGCAGAATGGAAAAAGACTGTAAAGCGCATGAAAATTTGCGGCGATACCAAAAAGAATCGCGGCTGTCATAAAGCGGTTTTTGTAAAAATAATACATCGCCGCCATGACGATCGCGAGGGCGAACTCTTGATGGGAGAATGTCCGGTAGAGAAATTCTTCGACGCGAAAAACTAAGAAAAAGGACACAACACAAAGCGCTGCCGAAAACCGGTTGTGAGTTATTCGTTTCCAAAGTTTATAAGCGTAAAAAAATAAAAAGAAACGGCTTAAGAGATACAGCAGAAGATACGCACTTGGCACTTGGTCGGTTGTGATTATTTTGGCAAGCAGTGGAAAAAGAAATGTCGTGAAATTCGCTTTGAGTGCCTGTACGTAATAATCGCCCACATAGAGGGTTGGATCGATAAGACTTTTAAGAAGGGGGATTTCAAGGTGCTGGTCGTCCCATGCATACGTGTAGCCGTTGGTCGCCAGAAATATTAAAAAAAGTCCCAGCCCGATCAACCAATCGTTTTGGAAAATTCTTTTTAGCTTTGTGGTAAGACTCATGAGAAGTCAAAGATGTTGGGAGGCGAACATTTTAAGCGGGAGAAGGGAATCGAACCCTCGTGACCAGCTTGGAAGGCTAGCGTTCTACCACTGAACTACTCCCGCGCGAATTTTGTTCAAAAGAAAATGTTGCTTGCTCTGAAAATTTTGCTAAGAGCGCTTTTGTCCCGCTTGCGGGACTCAAC
>JAYRHV010000155.1:0-2313 GCA_041907165.1 Candidatus Omnitrophota bacterium
ATGCATTTACTGAACACGGCATCCTGATGCTGTCGAGTGTTCTAAGTAGTAAGAAAGCCATTGAAGTCAACATCCAAATCATGAGCGACCGAGGACCGCTGCGCGATGTCCGAGGGAGTGCCGAGCCCATCCGGGCGAGGCAACATTTACAAAATTGCGGGAGTTGATGCTCGTCCACAAAGACTTGCGGATCAAAATTGAGGAACTCGAGAAAAGATACGACTCGCAGTTTAAAATTGTTTTTGATGCCTTACGACGGTTGATCGACCCGCCGCAAAAACCCAAACGCCCCATCGGCTTTCATGCCAAATAAACGACCGCCCCCTTTATAAAAGGGGGAACGGGGGATTTGACTATTTCGGCAAATCGAACTTGATATCCACATCCTGCCGTTCTTGCTCGGCGACCTTAAACATTTCTCGCGCAGTCATCTGCAGAGAATTAGCCACAAACATATCCGGAATTGAAGCAATACGGATGTTATACGTATTGACAGAATCGTTATAAAATTCCCGTCGGTCCGCCAACTGGCTTTCCAAATAACTCACACGGGTCTGCAGCTGGCTAAAATTATTATTGGCCTTAAGATCCGGATAATTTTCGGAAACCGCAAACAATGTTTTTAAAGATTGGGTCAGCATCCCTTCGGCTTGGGCGCTTTCTCCGACGGATTTAGCACTCATGCACGCGGTGCGCGCTAAAGTGATCTTTTCTAAAGTCTCCCGTTCATATTTCATATACCCTTCGCAAACCTTGACCAGCTTAGGGATCTCGTCATAACGCTGCTTTAAAAGCACATCGATATTCGCCCACGCCTTGTCAATATTGCGTGAAAGTAAAATAAGCCCGTTATAAACACCAACGAAATACAAAAGCGTTCCAACGACAACAAAAAATACAACTGCCAACACAATCACTGTCATGTGTCCTCCTTGTTATTAAAACATTTTAAAACGCATTAATAAATACCACAAACATCCAACGGTTAAAGCCGCTCCCCCAAACACGCCCATGACAATCTGCCAGCCTAAAGTCTCATCCAAATCTTTTTGGCTTTCATTGGAAATAATAAAAGTGCTTTCCGTTTCGCCCTTTGCGACAACAACATCCTCAAGCCCTGAAGTATTTTGTATTTTCTTTGCGGTACCCAGAACATAAACGCTCTGGCTTGGCTTGATGGTTCGCTCTGTAAACCGCAATGTGTAATTCCCCAAAAATCCTTTGTAGCTGATAGCGTTTCTGTCCATAAAACTCATCAAATTCCCAGTCAAAGGACTTCCCCATCCCGTCGTATATGTATAAGTATCGCCCGAAATAAATTCCGCTCCCTGAGGCAAAACCATCACACAGCCTGTATCATCTTCAAGATAAAAAGAAAGCTCAAAACTATTGCCCGAAGCAATAGTAACCCAACGGCTGGATTTACCACTTTGTTCATAGCGCTCCACCCGATAATCATAAAGAACACAATCTTCCCCGCTGATCGGCCCTTTAAGAAATGGCTCTCGCTTCGGACGCCCGCAAAGTTCGACTAAGCCGATGGCCATCCCACGCACCGTCGAAGTCGGGATATTATCTATCAATTGTTTTTTGCGAAAAAGTTGAAAGGCCCCAAAAAATAACCCTACTCCGGCCAACAAACCAAACCCTGCAAACGCTATATCGCGATCATCGCTCATTTTTTTAGCTTCCCGTCAAAATCCCCATGCTCGCATTCACGAACAAACGCTTCTCCGACCCGCTTGAGATTCTCCCACGCTTTTCTAATCTTGACCGATTCCTTGGCATCGATTCTTTTATCATCATCGTAAGATTTGGAAATTGCATCTAAGGCCTGCGAAAACTCTTTGATAAAAAGCTGGATATTTTTTAACGCTTCCACATCGGGATTTATCCTTTTCAAAGACTGGTTCTTAACAAAATACCCGTCGGCAATCTGGCAGACCCAGTTAATCAAATCCTCATCCGTTGTCGCTTCATAAATCTGTTTAATGCGGTCTAGAGGATTGACAGCTCCGGCTTGAAGCCAAGATTGCTCGTCAGAAACTTTTTGACACCATTTATAAATCAATGACTGCGATAGACCTAATTTAGCCGCAATCTTTTTAGCGCCGACTTGCGCAATGGCTTTCTTAAGGATATGATAAGATTCTTGCATTGGTTTTTTCCCGAATTTAATAAAAGTATACCCGACGCCACAGGGCATGCCAATTACAATAAAAGAATTATTTTCTAATCGCTTCCCAGCTTATTTCTTCTCCAAAAAACCTATCCATCGTTTAGCTTGATGATATAATAACGCTCATGGCTTTC
>JAYRHV010000156.1:0-4005 GCA_041907165.1 Candidatus Omnitrophota bacterium
AATATGTCGGTACACAGACAATCGCCCTATAGTTTGATTTTGTTGGATATTGAACTCCCGGAAGTCAATGGTTTGGAAATATTACACCGTATCCGGGAAAGCGAAAAGTCCGCTGGGATTTCTTTAGGCGACGGTGTTCCGATTATTATTGTCACCGCGTATGAAAAGCGTTTCGTCGAAGCCTTTAACAAAGGCTGCGACGACTATATTCTTAAACCCATTGATACCGACGTGCTTTTGTCCAAAATCGCCGCAATCCTCGAAAAAAGCGACGATGCATAGTTTTGACTTTGCGCAAACAATTTCCTTCAATTTTTTAAAATCTCAATATATAATGCAGGCCTTGTTGAAACTTTTACCTTAAAGGAGTCCGTATGCCTGAAAATGCAAAGATGATAATCGAAGGGAAAACGTACGAGTTCCCTGTAGTTATTGGTAGCGAAAATGAAAAAGCGATTGATATCTCTGCTCTGCGAAAAAACAGCGGCTATATTACATTGGATAACGGATACGGGAATACAGGCTCCTGTAAAAGCGCCATTACGTTTCTTGACGGAGAACAAGGCATATTGCGTTATCGCGGTATTCCCATCGAACAAATTGCGGAACTATCGACTTTCGTCGAAACAAGTTATCTTTTAATTTACGGTGAGCTGCCCACAAAAAAACAACTCGAAAAATTTTCTGAATCATTTACCCAAAATGCGCCTATCCATGAGGACATGAAAAAGTTCTTTGAAGGTTATCCTCCGACAGGCCATCCGATGGGAATCCTTTCGGCGATGGTTGTGTCTTTAGGGGCGTATTATCCTGAACTGACCAAACCGGAACCCAGCAAAGAAGAAATCGATCTTGTCGCCGTTGAGCTTTTGGCCAAGGTGCGGACGATTTGCGCGCATGCTTACAAAAAATCGATTGGGCGCCCCTTTATTGATCCACGCGAAGATTTGCAATATATCCCTAATTTTTTGCATATGATGTTTTCTTCGCCGACAAAAGAATACAAGATTATTCCTGAGGTTGTCAGCGCGCTTCGGACTGTTCTTATTTTGCATGCCGACCATGAACAAAATTGCAGTACGTCAACGGTTCGAATGGTCGGCAGTTCGCAAGCCAATCTTTTTGCTTCGGTTTCGGCAGGGATTTGCGCTTTGTGGGGGCCGCTGCATGGAGGAGCCAATCAAGAAGTTATCGATATGCTCGAAGAAATCCAAAAAGACGGCGGGGACGTCAATAAGTATGTTAAGAAAGCTAAAGATAGCCAAGGGGCCTATAGACTGATGGGTTTCGGACATCGCGTGTATAAAAATTATGATCCGCGCGCAAAAATAATTAAGACGAGAGCCCATGAACTCTTGCAAAAGCTCGGTATCCATGATCCACTTTTAGATTTGGCCGTAAAGTTGGAAGACGCCGTTCTTAAAGACGATTATTTTAAGGAACGCAAACTCTATCCGAATGTCGACTTTTATAGCGGGATTATTTATAAGGCAATTGGCATACCGACAAAAATGTTTCCGGCGATGTTTGCCATAGGACGTATGCCCGGCTGGATTGCCAATTGGAAAGAGATGCTCGAAAGTCCTGAAACGCGCATTGGCCGTCCGCGGCAAATTTATACAGGGCCGACGACACGTCCGTATATACCTATTGATCAGCGCAAATAATGTTTCTTAATGAAGGGGGTTGTTTGTGATCCGTTTTCAATCTGCGGCAAAATTTGATAAGCCAGCGACAATTATTCTTTTAGAAAAATCCGAGGTGCAAAAGAAGAACTTTACTGCAATTGCCAATCTTTCTGTGCGTGAAGCTGTCAAAATGGTCTCTGACGCTGGCGCGTTTCACGGACAAGATAAGGAAATTTTTCCTCTTTTACACAACAAAAAATTAATTTTACTTGTTGGGGTTGGAGATGCAAACAAGAGTAACTTGACTGCTTTGCGCTGCAGCGTTCGTCAAGCGGTTTTATCGTCATATCTGAAAAAAATCAATGAGATAGAAATTATTCCCTCGAATAATCAACAAAACACGGTGATTGCGCTTATCGAAGGGATTTTGATCGGCGCTTATTCGTGGGATAAATATCGCAATATGTCGGACAAAATTATGCGGCCTGTGGAAAAAAATTATACCATTGCCACTTTAGCTAAAGCGGAATATGAACAGGCTATCCTTACTTGCCAAGGGTTGACGCTGACCCGCAATCTGATCAATGATAATGCAGACACAGTGGATTCAAATTTTTTGGAAACAACTATTTTGAGTTTGATCCGCGGCAAAAAGAATATTGCTTTAGAAGTTTTAAACGCCAAAGAGCTCAAGGCCAAAGGTCTTAATTTGCATTTGGCTGTTAATCAAGGCAGTGCCAAGGAACCCAAATTGATCATTGTCAAATATTCCGGCGCTGGTAAATCTAAAGGGTACACCGCGTTAGTCGGCAAGGGAATAACGTTTGACACCGGCGGGCTTAATCTTAAGCCGACCGGGCATATGGAAACGATGCGCTCGGATATGAGTGGCGCCGCTGCTGTCATTGGCACGCTTAAAAATGTTTTGGCCCTTAATTTAAAAGCCAATATTATTTTTGCTGTTGCGATTGCTGAAAATTGCATCGGCTCATCTGCTTTTAAGCCGGGCGATGTTTTTCGTGGGGTTAATGGCAAGACCGTTGAGATTCTTAATACCGACGCTGAAGGCCGGCTGGTTTTAGCCGATGCGCTGGCATATATTGAAAAAAATTATAAGCCCCGCCGTTTTATTGATCTGGCAACATTGACCGGCGCTTGCGTTATTGCTTTAGGGTACGATTATTCGGGGTTAGTCTCTAATGATGATGATTTTGCCAATGAGATTGCACGGATTTCGATTGAAACCGATGACCGTGCATGGCGATTGCCCTCGTACTGTGAAATAAAAGAATATGTGAAATCCGAAATCGCGGATTTAAAAAATGTTGGGCTTCCCAAAGGCGCCGGTGGGGCGATTACAGCCGCTGAATTTTTACGCAATTTTGTTAACGACACGCCGTGGGTGCATTTGGACATTGCGGGAACCGCTTTTGTCGACGCTAAAGGCCGCCAGTATTACGGTCATGGCGCAACCGGTGCGGGGGTAAGATTGTTAACAGCATTTTTAAAGCAAAAGGATTAGTTTTTATGTCATATCGAATTGAAACAGATAGTTTTTGGCGAAATCAAAGTGCCGGCGGATAAATATTGGGGCGCGCAGACACAGCGGTCGTTTAAGAATTTTGAAATCGGCAGTGAAAAAATGCCTGATGAGCTTATCAAGGCTTTTGCTGTTTTAAAAAAGGCCGCGGCGTTAGTTAATTGTGATCTGGGACTTTTGTCGTCGGAAAAAGCCAAGCTTATTTCTGCTGCCGCTGATGAAATTATCGCTGGTAAACTGGCCGATCATTTTCCTCTTGTCGTCTGGCAAACCGGCAGCGGCACGCAATCGAATATGAATGTCAATGAAGTTATTTCCAACCGCGCTATCGAGTTATCCGGCGGGGTCATGGGTTCCAAAAAACCGATACATCCTAATGACGATGTCAACAAGTCCCAAAGCTCCAACGATACTTTTCCAACGGCGATGCACATCGCATCCGTTGAAGCGGTTTATAGCCAATTGCTTCCTGCGGTTAAAGCTTTGCGCGATGCTCTGCAAATTAAATCCAACGAATTTTCTGATATTGTCAAAATTGGGCGCACGCATCTTATGGATGCGGTGCCCTTGACCTTAGGTCAAGAATTTTCAGGTTATGTCCAACAATTAACCTATGCGCTTGTGCGAGTCGAAAACACTTTGCCGCGTTTGCATGAGCTAGCGTTAGGCGGGACTGCAGTTGGAACTGGGATCAATACGCATCCTATGTTTGCCGAAAAATCTGCGCAAAAGATTGCAGAGTTGACTGGCCGCAAGTTTATCACAGCGGCTAATAAATTTGAAGCATTAGCGGCCCACGATACGCTCGTCGAGCTAAGTGGCGCATTAAAAACTTTG
>JAYRHV010000157.1:0-7280 GCA_041907165.1 Candidatus Omnitrophota bacterium
TATTGTCCCACAGCCCGCCTTGATAATCATACGTACTGACATAAACATCCCCCGTCAAAGTCGCGCGACGAGAAATCGTTTTAACAGTATTAAATAACGTACGACTATTGGCTGTTCCATATTGAAAACCGCCCCAGCCCTTGATAGGAAGATTTTGATACTGCAACTCTAAATGCCCGCCTACAGAATTGTCCACGTCCAAAAGCGAATTAGCCTGCGCTTGACGGGCGTTAAAGGAATTTGTCCAGACTTTATAGTTGTTAGATGTTCCTAAAACAAAGTCGAGCATCGAATCGCCATTAATGTCAACTAAAACAGCACTTGTGTTATCCAAATTAACCGATGGATAATTGACCAACACATTAGACGGCAAAAACCCGCCATTGCCGTCATTTAATGAAACTCTGTACGGCGCAGAACCGATTACCACATCCGGCAGATGGTCTCCATTAAAATCAATAATTTTTACCGTCGGATTATCAGCTCCTATAACTGGAGAATTTTTCATCACAATTCCCGTATTAAAATCTCCCTTGCCATTATTAAGATACAGCGTATACGTCGATGCATCGGCTTTTAAAATATCCGCAAGCCCATCGCCGTTGATATCGACAACTCTCATTTGCGGGTTAGACAAAGCAACACCGGCAGGAAAATTTGAGATACTTTTAGGAGGCAAAAAGCCATTGACCCCGTTATTAATCCAAATCTGATACGTTGCCCCATCCCCATAAATCATATCGACTAACCCGTCGCCGTTAAAGTCCTCAAAGCGCAAATTGGGCATCGGGAATGTAAACGGCCCCGAGTTTACAGCTGTTATCGGAGGGCTAAAATTTCCTTTCCCGTCATTCATATAAATCTTATACGGCGGATAAACTCCCCCCACCGGAATAAACGACTCGACCATGTCCACAACCCCGTCAGAATTCATGTCCACAAATTGAATATTATTGGACCATAAAGTTTGCGTTGGGGCATTCGTTACAAGCTTCATTGGTTCAAATCCATTGTTCCCTGTATTTAACCAAACTTGGTAACGCCCCCCCACATTCCCAAACACCACGTCGAGCAGTCCATCCCCATTAAGATCAATAAACTGGCCATAAACACTATCTGCAATAAACATCGGCGAATTTGTAATACTGATTGGCGAACCAAAGCTCATCGTCCCATTCTTGGACGTGTTGGGATAAACGATCCAATTCCCATCTCTTGAGGCATCGACCAAATCCGGCAAACCGTCATTATTCACATCCAGCATCCGATATCGAAGATCGCTTAAATTTCCGGGAAGCGTTGTGATATTGATACTCGGATCAACCGTGTACGAAGCTTGGGAATACGTCATCTTTGTCGACGGCAATGTCGAAACCCCATCCGCGCCTAACAGCGTCACATTGTTTAAAATCGATTTGGCCGTCAGCGGTGCTTGGCTATAATTTAATATATATTTTTTGAATAAATTCGTCTCTGCGCGCACTTCGATCGTTGACAAGCGCTGGGTCTGGGTGATCTTAAACCCAGCCGAATAGTTCATCGACATATCTGCGGCATTGGTTTTTGTTTCATAAAAAAATTTGACCGACGCATAGGTCGGCAAGCTTAACGTGCTGTTTCCTGTGTACTTGACCTCTTGCGGATATAATTGATTGTCCGTCGAAAGATAGCTGACCGTCATATAATTGCCGTTTAAATCTTGCGCTTTGTCAAAATGCCATTTAAAAATGCGCGTTGCATCCGTAGGGTCAGCTACGCGTGAAGATGAACTTGAGCCAAAATAATATTTTGACCCTTTGCGGTCGGTAACAATCCATGACGTGCCGTCAAATTTGATTTTTGAAAACGACCCTTCAGTCTGCGGTCTAAACTCGGTGCCATTGCCGCTGATGTCGACTAATTCCTGACTCGATCCGGCTTGAACCAAAACAAAAGTATCGGCATTTGTATATTTGGGTGTGCCTTTTTTAGTCGAGCGAGCAATGTAACCCAACTCCATGCTCCAGCCCACACCCAGAGAACCATTGCTGCCGCTCGAATTATAGAGAAGCGTAATATTAGGCTGTATCCCGGCGCGGCCTTGGGGGACTTCGATAGGGATAGAAATCGATGCGGTGCCGCTGGATGGATCCACGTCGAGGTTCTCAGAGAGGGTAAAGACTTTGTTTGTTGCGCTGCTCTGGCCGGCCAAAGAAACATTTGCTGAAACAAAAGTCAATAATACAAAAAATAAAAAACCACTGCCCCAAATTCTACTTTTACCCCAGCAAACATTTTTCATAATCCATTCCTCGCAATGATTAAAATTATTATTTACTCTATATAATTTAAGGCGGGTTTAATGTCTTCCCCACTTTGACTTTTGCATAAGGCTCTCAAAAGCCGCTACCCCTAACGACGATGAGATTTGCCTTGGCACTAAACCCGCCCCAATATTATTTTTTAACTGTTCTTTATAAGTACCCTTTCCCTCAAAAGTTGTGCCCGTTTTTTTTTATCCGCCTCATTTTAAAAATAGATTAAGAAAGTTAATTCTCCTGATTCTTGGTAAACCCCCCGCCGGTCAAGCCATCGAGCAAGGCTGTGAGCTCTTGAAGACGCAGGGACTTTTCTAAATAATCCTCCGACGACAAATCAAATTCTTCACCCAGCTCTAACTGGACACGCCGGCGCTCAAAATATAAACGCGTCACTTGATCTAAAATATCCTGCCTTAACTCATTCATCAGTTTTGAGCGTGCGTCAATGGTCGTCTGGTCACTGCTCCAAATAAAATCGCTAAAATTCCAAGACAATGACGTGCTCCAATCCAAATAATCCCGCCCCTTTGCCAAAACATCCGGGTTGGGGCCCGCGTCCCAGTGAAACATCTCGCCAGCCCCGCGGTTTAACCCTACCGACAAAGTAGGCAAAAGCGCTTTGGCCCGAGCTTGATTGTGCCAGCGGTTAACTTGGTTGGGATGGACATTGGCATACGCAATGGCCATGCGCTGGACTTCTTTAATTGTCGGTTCACTCTCAAAATGATCCGATTCGTCGCCTATGCTGGCAGCGTGTCGTTTTTTTACAGTTTTAGTCTTGGTCTTTGCATATATCCCGTCATTGCTGGCCAAAAACAAATGCCCTTGTTCATCGGCTTTAACGTCATTGACAATAATATCGTCTAATCCCGCCATATCACTTTGCCAGCGGCCGTCCTGAAAAACAAAAACTCCTTTTTTAGTGGCGGCGAAAATATTTTTTCTATCGTCTATCGACAACTTGCGCAGCAGATTTACCGGCAAGCCTTCAAGCGACAGACTCTTCCAACTCTCGCCTTGGTCTGTGCTAGAAATTATTCTTTGCTCTGTGGCAACAATGATCTTGCTCTGATCCGCTGAAATGATCATGTCTTTGATCTGTTTTTCTAATGGGACATCCTCGTCGGTCGTATCAGTTTCTGGCTCGTCGATTAGTCGCTTTCCCAGCGAATAAACCACCTTACTTTGGGGACCAGACTTTTGAAGTCTAAAAATCTCGCTGTCTGTTGCGGCATAAATATAATTTTGGTCACTCACCAAGCTTACAATTGGCTTTCGTCCGATTTGGCCGGAATATTCTTTCGACGTCTTTTGATTGTTGGCTTGGACATACAGCCCATCGGCTGTGCCGATATAAATGGATTGCTTATCTACAAGGACACACAGTGCTTTGCGCGCTAGAGGATTGAACGGCGAAAAAATACTCGCCCACGACCTGCCCTGATCATCACTGACAAAAACGCCCGCGTCAGTGGCGCTATATATAGAGGAAGACACTTGTACGTTTTGGGTGATTTGATGGATCGCTGAAAAATTTCCATAATTTCGCAAAACCGGCAAAAAAGGAGTGCGCACATCCTTGGCCCGATAAATCGCGCTGTCCGTGCCCGCCAAAATAAAGGACTGTGAGTTTGGCGCGACAAACAAGCAATTGACCTTGTCCACGCTTATCCCCGATGAACGGCGACTCCACGCTTGGCCAGATGCCATAGCGGTATAACCGCCATAATGTAAAAATACCAATAAAAAAATAATTGTTTTATTCGCTCTCATTCTTTCTGATATCTCGATACATTTTTTCGACATCGATAAGCTCTAAGGCGCCGGAAACGGCTTCTTTAAAATCCGGGTTATAGCGCTCAATGAGCTTTTGATAATGCTCGATATATTCGAGCATTGCCTCCAAACCCACCTTGGACTTTATCTGCAGAAGAATTGCCAAGACGGTGTAGAGCGCTACAGCATTGTTTTTTAAAAAGATCGGGGTATCGTTTGGGAAAGAAACTTCGGGTACTTTTTCGTTTGGCTCGTTTAACTGCATTTTTTGCTCCTGTCAGCCTCGCCGTTTTTGATGATATCGACGGGAGACTTGTTTTTTCCGTTTTATCATCAAGAACAGCGTCTCTTGTAACATCCCAAATATAACAATAATTTGATTTTTTGTCAACTTATTATTTGAGAAATAATCAAATTTTATACATTATTTAATAGCTTATACGCCATGAGGTTATGAAAATATTGGTCTTCTTATTTAAAAAATTCTTAAAATTATTTTTAATTAAAACGCAAACTATTGACTTTTAATCAAATCATGTTAAACTTAAACAATTCGAAAGGAAAACTACCCCTATGCTTATCGGAAAACGGCTCAAAGAACTTCGCGACCAAAAAAATATGTCTCTCAAAGAACTCTCCGAACAAAGCGGCGTGCAAATTGCGACCCTTAGCCGCATCGAAAATTTAAAAATGACCGGCACAATCAATTCGCATTTGAACATTGCCAAAGCTTTGGGCGTGGAGCTAGTGGACCTTTATGCCGACGCACAGCAGAACGAAATACCCACGCAAGTGACCAAGCCGCAGGCGACGGCAGAGTCTTTTACCTACAATGCTCTTGCCTCGTACGAAATTTTGACGAGCCAGCTTTTTAAAAAGAAAATGATGCCGATTATCTTGCGCATTGAACCGCAGGGCAAAACCAATCCCGAACAAAACCCTCTCGGCGCGGAGCGGTTTGTTTTTGTTTTGGAAGGCGAAGTGGCCGCTTATATAGGGAAGGATACTTATACGCTCAAAACTAACAGCTCGCTTTATTTTGATGCCAGCCTTGAGCATCATTTTGAAAACAACGGCAAAAAAACAGCCAAGGTGATATCGGTCATAACGCCGGTGGCTTTGTAGAGGGAGGCTGGACGTTGGTCGCTAGACGCTGGTGGTTGGTGGATGATGGTTTTGGACGCTGGACGTTAGACGTTGGTGGCTGGAGGCTAGCGGTTGATGGTTGGAGCAAGAGGCTAGAAAATGATAAGGAATTTTAAAGACTTAGAAATATGGAAAATCGGTCAAGAAATTGCAATGGATGTTTATCGCCTAACCAAAGGATTTCCACAAAGTGAAATATTTGGGATTACCGCACAAATGAGACGATCGGCGGTTTCTATTCCGTCAAATATTGCCGAAGGATATAATCGACAGCACAAAACTGAATTTAAACAATTTTTATATATTGCATTAGGATCTTGCGCGGAATTAGAAACTCAAACAATAATCAGCAAAAATTTAGGTTACTGTAAAGATGCCGAATATGACCTTCTTTCGAGTAGAATTTCACAAGAGTCACGCATGATACGCTCTTTAACCAACAAATTATTACAAACAACTAAAACCAGCGTCTAGCGTCCAGCAACCAACGTCCATAATGGAGGTTTCATGTCAAATAAGATTCTCATCTGCGACGACGAAGAAGGTATCCGCGAATCGCTCAAACTGATTTTAAGCGATTTTTTTGAACTGATTGTCATAAGCGACGGCACGCAGTGTGTCGAAACGCTCAAAGGCACAAGCGACGTGGGGCTTGTGCTTTTGGACATCAAAATGCCCAAAGCCTCGGGGCTACAAATTTTAAAAGACATCAAAGCCAATTTTCCCAAAGTCAACGTGATTATCGTGACTGGCTACAAAAGTGTGGACACCGCCGCCGAAGCTGTGCGTTTAGGCGCGTCGGGCTATATCGTCAAGCCCTTTCGTTCCGACGAAATTCTCAGCACAGTGAGAAAGAATATGGGGGTGAAGAGTAGTTGATAAATATCAACCCCCACGCCATCCCGCCACTACTCTGCTCAATAATAATCTTGACAGCAGGAATTATAATTTTATTTCGAAAGAAGCACGCCAAACTAAATCAATCGTTTTTCGCATTAACTCTTTCGACGGCCACATGGCTATCTTTTTATGGAATTAATTTAAATTTGGAATCACAAAACGCAGCATTATCTCAGTTAATGGTACGGATTGACTACTGTGGGGTCAATTTCATAGCAATTACTTTTCTCGACTATATTTTAACTTTTATAAACGCACCATTTCGAAAAACTTTATTATTATTCAACACAGCTTACGGCACTGCTCTTCTGATACTAATTCTAAAAACTAATTTAATAATAAATGGTCTTTATCACTTTTCTTGGGGCTATTACCCAAGAGCAGGGGAATTTCATCCATACTTTCTCACAATATTCTTACTCTATTGCATATTTGCAAATGCTTTAGTTTTCATAGAGTACCAAAAACATCCCAAAAACTCGCAAAAATCAAATCAAATTAAGTACGTATTTTTAGGCTTTGGAATTTTTACATTTGCCTGCTGGGATTTTATCCCAAATTATGGCGTTGAGCTTTACCCGATTGGATACGTCCCCGCAACAATTTTTATCCTAATAATTTTTTATGCCATCATTAAGCACAATTTGATGGACATCAATATCGTCATCAACCGCAGTCTTGTTTATTCGCTATTAATCACGACTATTACAATCATTTACCTGATTTTTGTTCTGATCGTCGAGCGGTTTAGCCAAAACATCTTTCGCTACCATTCGCTAATTGTTTCTATCCTGTCCGCCTTTATCATTGCCATTATCTTTGTCCCTCTAAAAAACCAAATCCAAAAGCTCATTGACCGCTTATTTCTAAAACAATCCCCTTTTGAACTCGCCGAACAGAATCAACTGCTGCGCGAGAATGCGGTTCACAACGAAAAGATGAAAACGATCGCCACCTTAGCCAGCGGGGTTGCGCACGAGATCCGCAATCCCCTAACCGCGCTTAAGACTTTTGTCGAATATTTTCCAAAGAAGAAAAACGACCCTGAATTTATTTCTAAGTTTGAATCTATCGCCTCGACCGAAATAAACCGCATCGAAAGCATTCTCAACGAGCTTTTGGCTTTTGCAAAACCCTCTCCCCTTTCATTAACCGACA
>JAYRHV010000158.1:0-2945 GCA_041907165.1 Candidatus Omnitrophota bacterium
CTAGCTATGTTTGAAAGGCATTTAACAGCGACCAGTGAGCGCTATGCACGAGGTTTGCGTTGGGCGCTTGAGCATCCTAAATTGATGTTGGCTGTCGTTTTTGTGGCCATTGGGTTGACGGTGTTCTTTTTTACCCAGTTGGAAAAAGAATTTTTGCCCGACGAGGACAAGGGGCGGCTGTTGTGTTTTGCCTTGGCCCCCGAAGGCTCGACAAGCGAATATACCGATCGGATGATCAGAAAAATGGAAACGATCATCTCCAAAGTGCCCGAGGTCGAAGGGTATTTTTCGGCGGTCGCTTTGGCCCGCGGCAGTCCCGGGCAAACCTCCCAAGGCTTGGCTTTTATCCGTCTTAAAGATGAGCGTAAACGTCATTTGCGCGATATTATCGGCGGCCCCACAGGCTTGGGCGCGCAGTTTTTTAATAATGTGCAAGGCGCTTTTGTGATCCCGATTGTGCCTAAAGCTATAGGCCGCGGATTTAGCCAGCCCTTTGGGCTGGTTGTGCAAAGCCAAGATTTAAACGCGCTCAATGATTATGCGACGAGCTTGACTAATAAATTGCGCAGTGCCGGGTTCTTGATGAACGTTCGCACGACTTTTGAAATCAACAAGCCACAGCTGAGGATTGATATTGACCGTGACCGTGCGTCGGCCGTCGGGGTTAATGTGGCGGATATTTCGCGGACGATGCAAATTCTCTTCGGCGGGCTTGACCTCTACAAGGTCAATATCAATGGAAAAGAATACGATGTGATGGTTCAGCTGGAGCGAAAGTCGCGTTTGACCCCGTCGGATTTGGAAAAGATATATGTCCGCAATAACCGCGGTGAGCTTGTTGCGCTTAATAATGTGATTGACTTTCAGACGGGTGCGGGACCCAGTACGATTAATCATTATAACCGCTGGCGCAGTGCAACCATTGAAGGCACGCCCATTGGAATTCCTTTGGGAACGGCGATGGACAAGACGGCCGCTCTTCTAAAAACGGATTTACCCGACGGATTCCGGTATGAATGGTCGGGCGATGCGCGTGACCTTAAGGAGTCTAATAGCGGCATTTATTTTATTATGATTTTATCTATCCTTGTTATCTATATGGTTTTGGCTGCGCAGTTTGAAAGCCTTGTCCATCCTCTGACGGTCATGTTCACTCTGCCCTTGGCGACTTTTGGCGCTTTAGGCGGATTGTGGGTGATGAGCTTGATCAACAAAACAGGTGTGTTGGGTGTTTTACCGGGGATGAACATCAATCTTTATAGCCAGATTGGGATGATTTTGCTTTTTGGGCTGGTGACGAAAAATGGTATTCTGCTGGTTGATTTTGCCAATCAAAAAATGGCGCAAGGAAAATCTGCGACCGATGCGATGATCGCCGCCGGGCTTATCCGTTTACGGCCGATTTTGATGACCGCAACAGCGACGGTGGTAGGTATTTTGCCGATTGCCATTGGCTTTGGGGCCAGCGGTGAGGCTCGCAGGCCTTTAGGGATCGCGGCGGTGTTCGGGATGCTGACCAGCACGTTTTTAACGTTGTTTGTTATTCCAGTCGTTTACGTTTTTTTTAGCAAAATCGCGCAAAAAGAACAGAAGGACTTGAGCTTAAAAAATCCGACGTCTTTAAGTGTCATTGCTGTTTTTCTTTTGCTCACCTTAAACGGGTGTAGCGTAGGGCCGCATTATCAAAAGCCTAAATTCGATTATAAAGAAAATTGGAAAAATCCCTCCCCCCTTAATGGCGGTTTGCAAATCACCGACAGATGGTGGGAATTATTTGGTGATAATCTTTTAAATGATTTAGAAAAGAAAGCTTTGGCCAATAATCAGGATTTGGTCATTGCGATGGCGAATGTCGAAAAAGCGCGGGCTTTGGCCAGAGTAGAGGCCTCGGGTCTTTTTCCAACTGTTGGCTTTGACCCCTCTGGGGCACGTTCCCGTTCGGCCTCCAACAATGTTTCTGCGTCGACGACGTCTAATTCGTACAGGTTACCGTTGGATTTAAGTTATGAAATCGATATCTGGGGAAAACTGCGTAAAGCTTATGCCGCCGGGCAGGCGGATGCGCAGGCGCAAGCGGCCGCTTTGGGCACGGTTTATTTGACGTTAACAACGGATGTGGCCAGCACCTATTGTCAGCTTGGCGCTGTGGATGCCGAGATTGATGCTTTGCAAAAAGCAGTTGAGTTGCGTCGACGGGCGGTTGAAATGCTTAAGCTGCGTTTTGAACAAGGGATCAACAGCCAGCTTACTTTTTTTCAGGCGCAAACTCAGCTTTCGCAGGCACAGGCCGATTTGGTCGACGGCCGTCGGAGACGTGAAAATTTAGTTAATGCGCTGGCTGTTTTGTGCGGACAAAACGCTAATGAATTTACTCTGCCGGTTTTGTCTTTGCAGAATACGACGCCGGAGATCCCTGTAAAATTACCGTCGAGCGTTTTGATGGGTCGGCCGGACATTGTGCAAGCGGAGCGTTTATTGGCGGCATCCAGTCATCGTATCGGTGTCGCATACGCCGCATTTTTTCCGGCTGTCACGTTAAACGGCAGTGCCGGTTA
This sequence comes from Candidatus Omnitrophota bacterium, assembly GCA_041907165.1. Taxonomy (GTDB): domain Bacteria; phylum Omnitrophota; class Gorgyraeia; order Zapsychrales; family JANLHA01; genus JADLGJ01. The sequence continues at coordinate 2,556 of JAYRHV010000158.1, forward strand.
TGCAAGCTTTTCTTCGGGCGATCTTTTGGATTGGGAAAGTCGTGTCTGGTCGATTGGCCCGTCGGTCAGTTTGCCCCTTTTTAATGGAGGCAAGCTTAACGCAAAATTAAAAGCCCAAGAAGCCGAGTATAAAAAGGCGCAGGCCGAATATAAAAAACGCGTCTTGATTGCTTTTAGTCAAGTTGAAAGCGCTTTAGCAGACCTTCGTTTGCGTAAAGAAGAATTTGTCGCGCAAAGTGAAGTCCGCAGTTCTGCGCAACAGGCGGCGGACCTTTCTCTGGAACGTTATAAGGAAGGCTTGGTCAGTTTTTTGGAAGTCATCGACGCCGAGCGCTCGCGGCTGGACTCGCAAAGAAGCGCCATTAAAATCCAATCCGAAACATTGATTGC
>JAYRHV010000159.1:0-2445 GCA_041907165.1 Candidatus Omnitrophota bacterium
ATTGTTTCTTCCCAAACTGTACGCGACGTCATCATTCCCGCTATTGAAAAAGAAGTCAATGAAGGTGAAAATTTTGCGATGCTGCGCCAAATCTATCACGCGATGATTTTGGCTACATGGTTTAAAAGACATTTGCGCCAAAGCCTTTTGAGCAAAGTTTATGTCGGACAAAACAAAGTTTCAGGCGTTGACGTTGATGATAAACAGATTAAAGAAAAGATTTATCAGCAGTATTTGGCCGCGTTTAAAAAAGGTGTGTTTAATTTTATTCGCGAAGATTTTGATGAGGTTTCACAGGAATCTGTTGCGCGAAAATATTTTGCCGGCGGGGTTTCGTTTACCGAATTTGCGTCGCTTGACGGCGCTGCGGGACATTCTGCGTATCGGGAGACAGATAATCCAGCGCGGTTAAAGGAATTATTATTAAGGTCTGTTGGATTTTTAGATCGTTCTTTTTATCGGATTTCATCGGTTGTGGTCAATGGACAAGGTGTCCATTGGTATGACAGTATGAATCTTGTGGCGCCGGTGACGGCGGCTTCTGCGGTTGTGGCATCGTCTGAAAACCAGCCCGCTTTATCCGTCGGGAAATTGTTTGGGAAATTTTCTCTGCGCAAAGCCGCTGGCATCGCGTTTGCGACGGTGGCTTTGTTTTCGTCTTTAGGTTTTGCAAGTCAAACGCAAGCAGCACAATTCTCTTATGACAGCAATCGCGGGATGATCGTTCATATAGAGAAGAATGACACGATGGGTTCTATTGTTGCGACTTTAAAAAAACAGCAGACGAACGTCGACTCTTCCTTGCTTTCCGGCAAACTTTGGGGCAAGGCTGGGGCGGTTGAAAAAGTCGCGCAAGCGATGCAGTTAAGCGATAAAGACACGATTATTGCCGGCAAAGATTATGTTATCCCCTCGAGCTTCTTAGCGGCAACGGATGTCCAGAGGACTGTGGCCCAGTCAAAATTTGATAAGTCAATGGGCTTGAAAACAACAGTAAAGAAACCACCTGTAAGCCTTGTTGAACAAATACCGTCTGTTGTTCAGCCGATTCCAAGTGTCGCCCCAAGTATTCCTCGTATCGTCCCAGATGTGCCGAATTTTGTTACAGTAAATGGTCCTGCGAACAATCGGCAGACTACAGAAGAGGGATCATTTTTATCCGCAGTCCAATATCCGTTTAATGTGAATTGGTTGAATAATGTTGATGTTAAAACAATTATGCAGCCATGGAGTGACGTGACCAGTAAAATTCAAAAAACGCCACCTGCTGTTTCGTGGACGCTCTTGGGATTAATATTAGTGAGTTTTGGTTTAATGAATGGTTCGCTTTCCCGTTTTGGTTCGAAAGTAAAGGGGAGGCTGCGGGGACGATCCTTTCAACCGCTTGTCAATGTGTCAACGGCAGATCCGCAAGTTATGGATGCGGTCCGAGCGGCAACGGTGTCTGTGATAGCTGATGATTTTTCTTTAAGTCATCGAGATCCATTGAGCCCCACAGAACAAGAATTAGCCGCTTTTACACAAAAGGATAACCCGCAACAGGATTTTGTAGTTTCAGTGCATACTCCAACACCGCCTGACAAAGAAGAAGCAAGGCGTGCACAAGAAATTTTGGCACAAACTAAGAAATCGGGTGACCAAGCCGCAGATCCGAAGACAGCTAGCAATTCGAATTTCTCCGGGGCAATGGCGGGTTTAGCAGGTGAATTTCCTGAAAGTTCTAATTCAAATGCGTATTTGATATTTGCCGCAGCGATAAGCGTGGCTATTTTAGCAACAAGTTTCATTTCAAATTTTACGAGAAATGATTTGACGTCTATTCCGTTTAGCCAATGGCTTATTATCGGTTGTGGTAATTTCGGTTTTTATTGGGTTGCCGATAAGAATGAAAATCCAGAAAAGCTAAAAGGTTATTGGCAATGGCGTTGGAAAGAGAGTTTTTATCCTCGATGGGTATCGGTATGGGATCAATTGGTAGAGATTATTTATCCTCGATGGGTATCGGATTTTTTAAGAAGGCATTTAGAAGGTTTGACTCTGCGCGGGGGGGAATCCGCGGGAATGAGTGGTTTCTTAAAGGATTTAATTAAAAGAATAACACGAGCCATTATCGGCAAGGTACTTAAAGCTAAACGCGGGGGAGATTTGTTTGAATCTTTAGACAGAGACTATCGTGCGACAGTAAAAAAGGCTGTAAAAAAAGGTATGGGACCCAATCCCGAAAGCAGAGTCCATGGAGTAACCGGGCATGTTCGACTTCCGACGGGTGGGGCGAGTCTCCTTGAGGCGGCGCATCCTTTTACAACAACAGACAATACACTGGCTTGCGGGTTGTTTGGTTTGTGGAGAGCAGGTCAGGGAGATTTTGCCATTGAGGATAATTGGCGATTAACGCATGGTGGATTTACAATTCATAAAGATCAAGTCATTGTTTCCATTGCAGCC
>JAYRHV010000160.1:0-6461 GCA_041907165.1 Candidatus Omnitrophota bacterium
GATATTGAGCTTACGCGCTTCTCGGTCGGTTAAAACCCCTTTTGAGGTTGAAATAACCGCCGTACCCAAACCATTGAGAACGTGCGGAACTTTAGTGTTATCGACATATTTACGAAGGCCCGGCCGCGAAACACGACGCAACCCAATAATCGCCGGTGTTTTATTATTGTATTTCAAATAAATTTTAAATGTTCCCTGATTACTATTTTTCATCGCACGAAAATCTTCAATGTAACCATCCGCCTTAAAAATCTCTAGGATTTTTCCAAGAAGTTTCGATGCGGGAATATCCAGCGTTTCTTTTTTGGCATGGATAGCATTACGAATGTTTGTGAGCGCATTTGCGATCGGATCACTGATAGACATTTTAATTTCCTTTAAATCACATTATTAAATTGCACCAAGCACCCTAAAAATCAGGATTTTACTTTACCCGGTGGAGCCCTCTGATCACTTCAAAGGATAGTTTTACCAGCTGGCTTTTTTGACACCCGGAATTTCACCGCGCCAAGCTAGCTCCCTAAAACAGATACGGCAAGTTCCAAACCGTCTCAAATACCCCCGCGGACGACCACAGAGAATGCAACGATTGTGTTGACGCGTCGAGAATTTTGGTTTACGTACTGCCTTTAAAACTAAAGCTTTCCTTGCCATACGATTTAGCTTTCCTCTCCCTTAGCACTGTTCCATCTTAATGTTTGATAATCGAAAACAGTACAACAGTGCGCATTAAAAAAATTAATTTGATTGCGCACTGGATTTACGAAACGGCATCCCTAAAAGCCGCAAAACTTCTGAATTTTCTTCTGCCTTACCATGACTAAAAACAAATGCAATATCCATCCCTTGCGTACGGCTCAAGCGGCCTACTTCGATCTCAGCAAAAATCGTTTGTTCAGCAATCCCTAGATTGTAATTGCCCTGTTTATCAAATGACTTTGTTGGAACACCATTAAAGTCACGGATACGGGGTAAGGCGACACTGATAAATCGATCCATAAATTCATACATCTTATAGCGACGCAAAGTGACCATACAGCCGATCGGAAGATCTTTGCGAAGCTTAAAGTTCGAAATTGCAACTTTGGCCCGACGGATAATCGGTTTTTGACCGGAAATCGTCGCAAGGTCAGCGACAGCCGCGTCCATAATTTTCATATCTGCAATGGCCGCGCCAACACCCATATTAATAACAATCTTCTCTAAACGGGGCACAGCCATCGGGTTCTTTATACCAAATTTTTTCTGTACGGCTGGGACAACTTCTTGCCGGTATTTTTTTAATAATCTTGGAACTGCGGTCGTTGCCATCTAAAACTCCTTAAATAAACGCCTAAAAATTCACGATCAAATTAATCCTCTGTTAAATTTCTTCGCCGCTTTTTTTGCTAACTCTGGTCTTGCTGCCATCTTTAAGTATTTTAACTCCAAAACGGCTGACCTTATTGGTCTTCTTATCAATCAGCATCACGTTCGAGCGGTGCAGCGACGCTTCAATATCAACCAGCCCACCCTGCGGATTTGCCTGTGTCTTGCGACGGGCTTTTTTGACAAGATTGACTTTTTCGACGATCACGCGATTCGTGTCGGGAAAAACCGCAATAATCTTTCCAGTCTTTCCTTTGTCCTTGCCCGCGATCACTTTGACAATATCATCTTTTTTAATATTCAACATTAGACAACCTCTGGTGCTAAAGATACGATTTTCATAAACTCCAAATTTCTCAACTCCCGTGCCACTGGCCCAAAAACGCGAGTCCCTTTGGGGTTTCCGGCTTCGTCAATGATGACCAAAGCATTGGTATCAAAGCGAACCGTTGTGCCATCGGGTCGCTTGATCGGACAACGGGTACGAACAACCACGCCACGGGCTTTTTCACCTTTTTTAACAGCCGCTTCCGGCGCGGATTCTTTGATATTCACTTTAATAATATCGCCGACCTGTGCCCACAAACGGCCCTTGGCATTTAAAACGCCGATCATCGAAGCCTTGCGTGCGCCGGTATTGTCAGCTACGTCCAATAATGTTTTCAAATATATCATTGCAAAACCTCTTTGTTGATACTGTGTTTACGATGACACAGTATTGGCTTTTAAAATCTCGGTGATCACCCAACGCTTTTCTTTTGAAAGCGGACGAGTCTCCATCATTCGAACGACATCACCCAGTTTTGAAGCATTCTTCTCATCGTGGGCCTTGAATTTGGCTGCCTGACGGACAATTTTGAAATATTTGGCATGCTTGGACGTCCATCGTACCTGCACGACACGGGTCTTATTCATTTTGTCACTGACAACTTCGCCCGAAAGAAATTTACGTGTATTAGCTCTTGCTTGCATCTTTTTTTCTCTCATTGATGATAGTGGTAATTTTCGCAATATCGCGCCGGATCAATTTAAAACGTGATGGTTTTTCGACTCGGCCGATTTTGCGCTGATACTTAAGCTCAAAAAGTTCTTTTTTGAGGGATTTTTCTTTTGTATTCAAATCTTCTGGGCCTAATTCCCGGAGTTCTTTGGTTTTCATGATTTAAATCCTTTAATAAATTACCCTTCTGCTTCCTTAAACTTTTACTTTTCTCTTAATGTCCCTGCGTTTCGCGGGTAATAAATTTTGTTCTTACCGGCAATTTAAAAGCGACTAAACGAAAAATAGATTTGGCCAATTCTTCAGGGACACCGCCCATTTCAAAAAGTATTTTTCCGCGTTGAACCGGCGCGGCCCAATGGTCCAAGTCCCCTTTGCCCTTACCCATACGCGTTTCAGCTGGTTTTTTGGTAATCGGTTTGCTGGGAAAAATCTTGATCCAAAGCTTGCCAGCGCCATGCAATTTACGGGCAACAACAACGCGGGAGGCTTCCATGTGGTTGGAACGAATCAGTCCATTGTCCAAAGCTTTTAAACCGAACTCACCCTGTGTTAATCGGGCACCACGGACAGCTATACCGCGATTTTTGCCCTTTTGAACTTTCCGATATTTGACACGACTTGGCAACAATTTCATGATTTAAATCCTTTTATAAATTACACTCCTATACCGCAACAGCGGGCGCCGAAGGCTGCCGGCCTTGCGTATTTCTCGTCGGAATAATTTCTCCTTTATAAACCCATACCTTAACACCAATAATGCCATATGTGGTTTGTGCTTCGGCCGTGCCAAAATCGATATCGGCACGTAATGTTTGAAGCGGGACAGACCCTTCGCGGGCCACTTCACGGCGGGCCATTTCCGCGCCGCCTAAGCGCCCGGCAACGGCCAACTTAATTCCCTTAGCACCTGACTGCATCGCCTGCTCAACAGCACGTTTCATCGCGCGGCGAAAAGCGACACGTTTTTCTAACTGGAAACAAATGTTTTGCGCTATCAATGTCGCTTCAATAGCTGGGTTCTTAATCTCAATCACATCCACAGCTAATTCTCGCGGGGTGATTGATGCTAAATCCGCTTTGAGTTTTTCAATATCAGCACCGCGACGGCCGATAATAATTCCCGGACGAGCAGAGGCAATTAAAATCTTGACTTTTTCGGCAACACGTTCGATGACAACATAAGAAACTGAGGCTTGGATAAACTTCTTTTTGATATAAGCACGGATCTTTGAATCTTCAATAACGTTATTTTGGAAATCTTTACGATCAGCGTACCAAAGACTGCGCCAGTTACGATTGATCCCGAGCCTCAAAACATATGGATTTACTTTTTGTCCCACGAGTGACCTCTCTTGTCCTGCACCAAAATAGCGCAGGGTTTATTTGGTTATCAAATCTAATTCAATTGTAATATGTGTCGTGCGTTTTAAAATCGGCGTTGCCCGCCCCATAGTCGCCGCACGAAACCTCTTCCACATCGGGCCCTGATCAGCGGTGATTTTCGAAATATAAAGCTGATCTTCCGTCAACCCTTTTTGTTTGGCATTGCTCAGAGCCGAATTTAAAATCTTTGTTATCATCTTTGTTGCACCTTTTTCAACCTGAGCGAGTGTCACCAAGGACGTGCCAACATCTTTGCCGCGGATAAGGTCAATGACCTGACGGACATTCATCGGTTTTAATCTTAAAAAATTTCCTTGTGCTTTAGCAATCATTGGTATTTCCTAATTAAGTTTTATCAGCTGCTTTTTTAGCTTTAACGCCGCCGTGCTTGCGGAAAGTTCTTGTCGGCGCAAAATCGCCAAATTTATACCCAACCATGTTCTCAGTGATATAGACTGGAATATGCGATTTTCCATTGTGGACAGCAATCGTGTATCCAACAAATTCCGGAAGCACGGTTGAACGCCGTGACCATGTCTTAATCGGCTGCTTAGATCCCGATGCAATGGTTTTCTTTAGTTTGGCAACCAGTTTATCCTCGACGTACGGTCCTTTTTTGAGCGAACGGCCCATTTTACTTTGTCCTTCGTTTCACAATAAATTGATTAGAATATTTTTTAGGTTTACGCGTCTTAAAACCCTTGGTTTTCATACCCCACGGTGTCACCGGATGAGGATTTCCCTGAGGAGCCTTTCCTTCACCACCACCGTGTGGATGGTCCACCGGATTCATCGCAACCCCGCGAACCCGGCCTCTCCAGCCTAACCATCGCGCGCGCCCTGCTTTCCCCCAACAAACGGTTTCATGCTCAACATTACCCAACTGACCGATGGTGCAGCGGCAATCAATATGCACTTTGCGCATTTCACCCGATGGTAGACGAAGTTGGGCTAATCCACCCTCTTTGGCCATCAGTTGCGCTGAGGTGCCGGCAGAACGAACCATTTGCCCGCCTTTGCCAACTTTCAGTTCAATGTTGTGAACCGCAATTCCCAAGGGAACACGCTTGATTGGCATCGCATTGCCTGCTCGAATTTCGACATCCGCAGTATTAGTGCTGACAACTTTATCCCCGACTTTTAAGTCAAGCGGAGCTAAAATATAAGACTTTGTTTTATCCGCATATTCAATGAGCGCTATACGACACGAACGATTTGGATCATATTCAATAGCCAAAACGACAGCTGGCTGATCAATACGGTCACGCTTAAAATCGATGACCCGATACATTCTCTTATGCCCGCCGCCACGAAAACGGACAGTTATGCGTCCATAAGAATTACGTCCACCACTTTTTTTGAGTGGCTCGAGCAGAGATTTTTCGGGCTTTGATTTTGTCAGTTCCTTAAAATCAGAAAGTGCCGCAAATCTCAAGCCGCCTGTCAATGGTTTAAATCTTTTAATACCCACGGTAATGCCCTCAATTGATGATTAAAAAATCTTTTATGTCACGTCAATCTTGCTGCCGGCACGCAAAGTTACGATCGCTTTTTTCCAGTCGGGTGTATGCCCAAAATCTTTGCGGACACGCTTGCGTTTTCCCGGGATTACTTGCGTATTGACAGTGGAAACTTTGACATTATAAATTTCTTCAACTGCTTTTTTGATCTGCAGCTTGTTGGCAAATTTGGCCACTTCAAAAAGATACTGCCCAACCGGCTCAAGACGTGTTGATTTTTCAGTGCGAATCAACGTATGAATTATATCGTAACTTGTTTGCATAACTTAAAAAACCTCATTCTCTGCGTCGAAGATAACAACGATCCGACACAATTAAAATTATTTTACCCGCTCCAATATCTTATTTAAAGACGTTTTGGTCAAAAGAAGATTTTTATTCTTAAGAACATCGTAAGCGTTGACATCTTCAGAGCGGAGCAATTCAAAACGGGGGATATTGCGGCTGACTAACTTGACGCTCTCATCGCACCCATCCAACAAGGCGAGTATCTTACCTTGAAGTTTCAAACTCGTCAATATCGAAGAAAAATCTTTTGTCTTTTCAAGTTTACCGGAAATTTCTTCGAGACAAAACAAATTCTTATTTTGAAATTTTGCATTTAAACTTTCGCGCAATGCGGCACGTCTAATCTTCTTAGGAATTGTGTAACCAAAATCCCTCGGGTGCGGTCCAAACACAACACCACCACCAGCCCATAGAGGTGAACGACTCGAACCCGCGCGCGCACGACCTGTGCCCTTTTGACGCCACGGCTTTTTACCACCACCACTGACAGCCCCTCTTTCCTTCGTCGAGGCATTGCCTTGGCGAAGCGCGGCTTGATGCATGACCATCGCCTGATGAAGGATATCTGTATTGACGGCAACGCCAAATATGTCTTCTGGCAACTTGACCGTATCGACTTCTTTTCCGCTTTTATTGAAAACTGATAACGTTAGCATTTTATTGCCTTTTATGATTACCTTTAAACTGTTTAATTTGCAATCTCAATACCGCAACCAAATCTTTACGCGGTATTACTTGCCTTTACCTGCGCTCTTGGCTTTGCTTTGTTTCATCGGGTTACGGCTCTTTTCAGCAGTAGCACGAACTTCTCCAAGCGGACGAAAGACTTTTTTCTTAGATAATAATATCGTGACAAAACTGTTGCGATGCCCGGGAACAGCACCTTTGATCAAAACTAA
>JAYRHV010000161.1:0-8765 GCA_041907165.1 Candidatus Omnitrophota bacterium
CACCGGCCACAAAGAAATCAATGTGCGGGTCTATGGGGAGGCTGCAAGTCCTTTAGAGTTTCAAAATATTGTGATCCCCTCGCGCGTGCGCGGCGGACAGGTTTGGAATAAATTGACTTTAAATGATGTGGGCACTGTCGAGGATGGACTGGCCGACATTCGACGCATTTCGCGCACTTGGGGCAAGACTTCGATAGGACTTGGGATCATTAAACAGCGCGGCACCAATGCCGTGGCTGTAGCGCAAGATGTAAAAAAGAAAATTGCCGAGATTAACCAAGAGCTGCCCGAGAATATGCATCTGGATGTGGTATTTGATACCACACAGTTTATTCGGGACTCGGTCAATGAACTTAAACGTAATCTCATTTTGTCAATTCTCTTAACGTCTTTGGTGTGTTTTTTCTTTTTGGGTTCTTGGACAGCGACCGTCAATGTGCTTTTGGCAATCCCTACCTCGGTTTTAGGCGCGTTTTTTGTGCTTTATTTTGCGGGGTTTACGATCAATACTTTTACGATGTTAGGTTTGTCTTTGGTCATCGGGATTGTCGTCGACGATGCGATTATGGTATTGGAGAATATTTCCCGTTATCAGGAGAAAGGCCTTTCGCGGGTCGCTGCCGCTTTGGTGGGGGCAAGGGAAATTACTTTTGCTGCTTTGGCTGCGTCTTTGGCGATTTTAGCGATCTTTATTCCTGTTGTGTTTATGCAGGGGATTGTCGGAAAATTCTTTTTTCAATTTGGAGTCACGATTTCTGTGGCGGTCATGTTTTCTCTGCTGGAGGCGTTGACGATAACGCCGATGCGCTGTTCGCAGTTTTTGGTGGTGGGACACACGACGAGATTAGGAAGTTTTGTCGATGGGCTGATGCACAAAATTTCTAATGGCTATCGCAGGGGTTTGGATTTTGTGTTGAAAAATGCAGTTGTTGTTTTGATTTTGGCAACAGTTATTTTTGTGGGGTCTTTGCAAATAATCAAATTTTTAAAAAAAGAATTTATCCCCTCGCAGGACCAGAGCCGTTTTTTGGCGCGGATCAATTTGCCCTTAGGGTCAGCGCTGGGTGAGACGGACAAAGTATTTCAAGAGGCGGAAAAGTTTTTGATGACTTGCCCGGAAGTTGCGACTTACTTTTGTGCCGTCGGAAGCTCATCAGGCGGGCAGGTCAATCAGGGTTTTATATTTATAACGTTAAAGCCGCTTAAACAGCGGCCTGTGCACAATGGCCATCACGAAACCCAGCAGGAATTTATGCAGGTTGTGCGAAAGAAATTTAACGCAATCCCCGGGGTTGATAGGGCCGGGATGCAGGACCTTTCCCAAACAGGTTTTACCGCCCAGCGAGGATATCCTATTGAGTTTACAGTGCGTGGCCCCAGCTGGGAAAAATTGGCCCAGTATAGCAGCGAGATCAAAAAAGAAATGAAAGCCACATCGCTTATGAGCGATGTGGACACCGACTATAATGAAGGCATGCCGGAATTGCAGGTGCATCCAAATCGGGTCAAGGCCGCGGAATATGGGGTTAATGTCTCCTCGGTGGCGGATACAATCAATGCCGCTATCGGAGGATTGCGGGTTGCTAAGTTTACAAGTAATGCCAAGCGCTATGATGTGCGCGTGCGGCTTGTGGGCGAAGACCGCTCTAAGATTGAAGATGTCCAAAATATGTATGTGCGCAACCAGTTTGGGGAAATGGTCCCTATCAGCGCTGTGACAACCGCTGAGGTTAAGCCGACACTTTTTTCAGTGACACGAAAAAACCGTGAACGCGCAATCAGCATTTATGCCAACCCTGCCAACGGCCATTCCCAGCAGGAAGCTCTCGACGCTGTTGCGAAGATCGGCAAAAAAATCTTGCCGCAGGGTTATCGGATGGTTTTTTCCGGCGGGGCGCAAGCGTTTCAGGAATCGTTTCGGAGTTTGATTTTTGCGCTTGTTCTGGGTATTTTTGTGGCTTACATGATTTTGGGAACGCAGTTTAACAGTTTTACGCACCCCTTTACAGTGCTTTTGGCCTTGCCCTTTAGCATAACAGGCGCTTTTGTGGCGCTGTATTTGACCCACAGCTCGATTAATCTTTATAGCATGATTGGCTTAGTGCTTCTGATGGGCATCGTCAAAAAGAATTCTATCCTGCTGGTTGATTTTACTAATGTTAGGCGTAGGCAAGGGATGCCGGTTCGCGAAGCTTTACTGGATGCCTGTCCGATTAGGCTCAGACCGATTTTAATGACGTCCATAGCGATGGTCGCCGCCGCTGTGCCCGGGGCTTTTTCTCGAGGGTCAGGGTCAGAGACGATCGTGCCTATGGCGGTGTCGATTATAGGCGGGGTGACCTTGTCGACGATATTGACGCTTTTTGTCGTCCCCTGCGCGTATCTTATTTTTTCGAAGTTTGAAAAAAAGACGGACATTGTCAGTGACAAAGAGTTTGAAGGATTTGAGCAAGAAGCCAGCCAATCTAAATAAGTCGGCGCAAAATCTGCATTTTAAAATTAATTGATCAAAATATTTTTTGTAAACTCCATATTAGATTTTGTAAAAAGGATAGAGGGAAATTTGAGTGACGAAAATTTTTAAGTTGCTTTGTCGTCGGATAGATAAGGAAAGAAAATGCTGGAGGAGGGAATCGAACCCTCACCAGGTCGCCCTGACTGGTTTTTGAGACCAGCGCGTATACCAGTTCCGCCACTCCAGCTTTAGTTTTGCAAAAATCATTAAATCTTTTGAGAACAATGCACTTGTTTCTGCGAAGCTCGAACGTGAAAACATTCGAGCGAAGTAGAATGGAGCTGACGAGGGTCGAACTCGTGGCCTCTTGCATGCCATGCAAGCGCTCTACCAACTGAGCTACAGCCCCCAAAAAATATTTCCCAATATAGCATCGGGTTTATCATTTGTCAACGAAGGGGTATTTCTTTGTCCGGTGAATTTTATTTGTAAACCAAGATAATCGCCAAGTTGACATTAAGGGCAGGCAATAGTAAGATGGGGTTCATTTTTGACCAGACAAGAGAATGATATGGAAAAAATTTATTTTGATTATGCCTCGACAACACCGGTTGACCCCCAAGTTGTGGATGCGATGCTGCCGTTTTTTAGTGAAAAGTTCGGCAACCCTTCTTCGCCGCACAGCTTTGGCCTTGCGGCACAAAAAGCGCTCGAGGACAGCCGTGAAACTGTTGCAAAGTTTTTGGGGGCACAGCGTCAAGAGATTATTTTTACCAGCGGCGGGAGTGAAGCGAATAATTTGGCCCTGTTGGGAACCGCTCGACGCTTAAAGTCAAAGGGCAGCCATATTATTGTTTCTTCGCTGGAGCATCCGTCGGTATTGGAAACGGCCCTATATATAGAGAAGCAAGGCTTTAGGGTGACATATTTGGCGGTTGATAAAAACGGGCAGATTTCACTCGATGAGTTTGTTAGTGCGCTTTGTGACCAAACGATTTTAGTTTCGGTTATGCATGCTAACAATGAAATCGGCACACTAGAACCGATTGAGCAAATCGGTAAAATATTACGAAACAAAAATATCCTTTTTCATGTCGACGCTGTGCAGACAGTCGGGCATTTGCCGATTAATGTTGCGGATTGGAATATCGACTTATTATCGCTTTCGGCGCATAAGTTTTATGGGCCTAAGGGTATCGGGGCTTTGTATGTGCGCCACGGGGTGGTCTTAGAAAATTTGTTTTGGGGCGGCAATCAGGAAAACGGTTTGCGTCCCTCCACACAAAATGTCGCAGGCATAGTCGGTTTAGCAAAAGCTTTGGAAATTTGTCAAAAGCAAATGGCGCAAGAAGCGCTTGACCAAACGGCATTAAGAGATTTTCTGATCGTAGAGCTTTTAAAACGTATTGACGGGGTGCGGCTTAATGGACATGCGACAGAGCGTTTGCCGAACAATGCGCATTTTGTTTTTGAAAAAATAAAAGGATCAGATTTATTGGTAAGCTTCGATCAAAACGGCATTGCCGCGTCAATGGGTTCGGCGTGCAAAGCAGGAACTTTTAAGCCATCGCATGTTTTGAAGGCGATTGGTTTGTCCGACCAGTTGGCCTTAGGCGCTTTGCGGATTTCTTTAGGGCGCACGACGACAAAAGCGCAGGTTGAATATTTGATTGAGAAATTATTAAATGCGGTTAAACATTTAAGACATTAAATATTGTCTGTTATAGTTAACCTTCTTAAGCGAGTTCCGCAGCCCAGTCGTTTACCTGTTTGCCTTTTGAATTTCGAAAAAACGACTGGCGCGAGGACTGTCTGAGCGAAGAAGGTTAACTATAACAGACAATTCCCAGAAGGACATTTATGCAAGAGCGTATCATCCATTTTTTGCGAAACAGCAAAGATTTTCTTTCCGGCGAAGAAATAAGCCGTAACCTTAATATCAGCCGCGCCGGGATTTGGAAATATATTGAGGATTTTCGTCGGCAAGGGTATCTTATTGATGCGATTCCTCGTCGGGGATATCGTATCCGAAGCTCTCCGGATAAACTTTTGCCGTGGGAGATCAAATACAATTTGGGTACGGCTTTTATCGGCAAGGACATTGTTTATAAAGAATCGCTTGTTTCAACGATGGATGAGGCCATGCGTTTAGGCATTGCCGACGCTGTGGCTGGGACTGTGGTCTGCGCGGAGACGCAAGCCCAAGGCCGCGGACGGCTAGGCCGTCAGTGGGTTTCTCCGGCGGGCAAGGGGATTTATGCCTCGCTTTTGCTGCGACCTCAAACGCCTTTAAGTCAAGTGGCCCAGCTGACATTGGTTTCTGCTGTCGCGATTGCCCAAGCGCTGAGGGAAGTGTCTGGTTTAGAGGTAAGGATCAAATGGCCTAACGATATTTTGATCGGGGGTAAAAAAATCGCGGGAATTTTAACTGAATTAAACGCTGAAATGGACCGCGTGCGTTTTGTTGTCGTCGGGTTTGGGGTTAATGTCAATACGCTAACCGCAGAACTGCCGGCGCATGCAACGTCGTTAAAAGTTGAAACTCAAAAAGATTTTTCGCGCATTTTGGTTTTACAGGAAATTTTGCGTTCATTTGAAAAATGGTTAAACATTTTTGAAAGAGAAGGATTTGCGCCGGTCCGCGAGTCTTGGAAAAAACTCTCCTGTACCTTAGGACAGAGGGTTAAATTTGTTGAGCCTTCTTTAGAGGTGACGGGCTTGGCCTTTGACTTAGCACCCGACGGCAGCTTGCTTTTGCGTAACGATTTGGGCAAGGTGATCAAAAAGCATTCGGGCGACGCGCTGCATTTAACGTCGGTTTAATATGATGATGAAAGATTTTTTAGAAAATGCGCTTTGTGGGCTTTCAGACAGAGGACTTGTGCGCAGAATGCGAACAGTCTCTGGCAGCCAAGGCCGAGAGATTATTATCGACGGCAAGATGGCCATTAATTTTTGTTCCAATAATTATTTGGGGCTGGCGGACGATCAGAGATTAACAGATGCAGCCATTGAAAGTCTAAAACATGAAGGGTTTGGCGCGGGCGCTTCGCGTTTGGTCTGTGGCAATTTAGCCGGCCATGTCCGTTTAGAAAACAAAATGGCCCAGTTTAAAAAGACAGAGAGTTGTCTTCTTTTTAACAGCGGATATACGGCCAATGTCGGGATTATTTCTTCGTTGTTTGGCAAAGACGATGTTATTTTCTGCGATAAACTCAACCATGCGTCAATTCTCGACGGAATTTTGTTAAGCTCTGCCCAGTATAAACGATATAACCATGCAGATACTCAGTCGCTTGAAGCGATGCTAAAGGCTACGGATTCAGCGGGAAAAAAAATTATTGTTACAGACAGCGTTTTTAGCATGGACGGGGATTTGGCGCCCTTGCCTGAGATTGTTATGCTGGCCCAAAAATATAATGCATCAGTTATGGTCGATGAGGCGCACGGTTTAGGTGTTTTAGGCAAAAATGGTTGTGGCTTGGTCGAGCATTTCGGGCTGGAAGGAAAAGTTGATATTCAGATGGGCACGTTTTCGAAGGCGGCTGGAAGTTTTGGCGCGTATTGTTGCGGCAGTCAGGCTTTGGTCGATTTTTTGATTAACAAGTCGCGTAGTTTTATTTATACGACAGGCTTGCCGCCTAGCGTTGTTGCCGCGTCTTTAAAAGGAATTGAAATCATTGAGAGTGAACCAGACCGACGGGAGAAATTGTGGGACAACACGCATTTTGTTTTAGAGAGTCTAAAACAACTGGGATTTGATACGTTAAAAAGTCAAACGCCGATTATCCCCATTGTTGTTAAGGATACAGCGTTAAGTGTGGAGTTCTCAAAAAGATTATTTGAACAGGGCCTTTTTGTTGCGGCGATCCGACCTCCGACGGTGCCTGCAAACAGCGCGCGGTTGCGTTTGACAATTATGGCCACCCATACGCGTCAAGATTTGGAAAACCTTTTAAAACATTTGGAAAAAATCGGCAAACAGTTATGCCTTATTTAAAAACGCCGCGGGGTCTTAATTGGCATTATCAGCTTGAAGGAAAAGCACAGCCACTGCTTTTTTTGCACGGCTTTGGGGTCAACAGCCGCATCTGGCGCCAGCAGATCAAATATTTTGCGGACAGTTACCGGGTTATAGCCGTCGATCTACCCGGCCACGGACTAAGTGATTGGCAAAATATTAGTTTGGCGGATATGGCAGAGGATATCGAATTTTTGATGGAAAAATTAGGATTAAAGAATGTCGGGATCGTGGCCAGCTCTTTTGGCGGCTTGGTGGCTTTAAAAATTTTTGAGGCAAATAAAAATCGTATCAAATTTTTTGTTTTTGCCGGCTCCCAGCCAAAGTTTTGTGCTTGCGAGGATTATCCTTTTGGCTTAGAGCCAAAGCGCATCGCCAAGCTTGCCGCACAGCTTAAGAGTGATTATCCGTCGATGGTCAATGTTTTTTTTAGGTCATTGTTTACGCCTTCGGAGCGAGCGACGCGCCGTTTTAAGTGGGTGCAGACTTTCCGCAAAACAGACTTTCTGCCCCAAAAACAAGCGCTTTTGGCACTTTTAGAGATTTTGGAAAAAGAAGACTTGCGCGATATTTTTTATTCGCACAATCTGCCGGTTCTTTTTATCAACGGCAGCGAAGATTATATTTGTCCAAAAAGTTTTTATCATATGTTGTAAGAAAAAATCCCCTCGGCGCGTTTTGTATGGTTTAACGAATGCGGACATTTTCCGTTTATAAGCCGTCCGCACGAATTTAACGCGGCTCTTGCCGGTTTTTTAGAGGGCCAAAGGACATGATTTTAAAAACACAAAATCATTCTGTGCGTCGGGCATTCTCACAATCGGCAGCGCGCTACGAAGCTTGGGCGGCTTTGCAGTATACCATAGGCTCTAGGCTGATCAAAGAGAGTTTGCCGGATATCGTCTCTGGGCGTATTTTGGATGTCGGCATGGGGACAGGGCAGTTGACAAATCGTCTGCATGCGGCATATCCAAATACAAAAATTGTCGGCATCGACTTTGCGCAGGGTATGGTCTTGAAAGCAAAAGAAAAGTATGCGACCTTTGAACCTTTGGTTGCGGACGCGAAGGCTTTGCCTTTTGTGTCGGAAAGTTTTGAAGTGGTTATTTCGAATGCGGCCTACCAATGGGTCGATGATTTACCGACGGCATTTAAAGAAGCTTTAAGGGTTTTAAAAAAAGATGGCCGATTTTGTGCTACACTTTTTGGCCGGGATACCCTCGGTGAGCTTTTTGCATCTTTGGAAAGTATCGAAGGATTCGCAACAGAAAAAAAAGAAATTGTTCGATTAGCGGATAAAAGTATTGTGGCAAAAGCTTTTGCCGATGCCGGGTTTAGGGATATGGAAATTTATTCCCAAATTCACAAAACCTCTTTTGACGATTTGCGCAGTTTGCTTATGTGGTTAAAGTCGATTGGTGCTAACCGATTAAACCGTATCGCGTATTTGGGGCCACGTCGGCTGGCGAAGGCTTGCGAGTTTTATCAAAAGCATTTTAAAGCCGAGTCTGGCGTGACGGCAAGTTTTGAAGTTATCTGGGTGAAAGGAAAAAAATGAACAAAAAAGATGATGATGTTATAAGTCCTCTGGACTTTTTTGATGATATCGACGAGCAAGTTGTCCCGAAAGCGCCGGTGCAAGAAAAAAAATCTTTATCGCGCAATCGTCGAAGTCAAAGACGCAGACGTCCTGCGGCATCTGACAAACACGGCCGCGCATTTTTTATTTGCGGGACGGATACAGCTGTTGGCAAAACCACTGCGGTTAAGGTCATCGCGACACTTTTAAAAGAGCAGGGTTTAGACACAGGGGTCATGAAGCCCGTCCAATGCGCTGGGGATGATGCAAAGTCTTTGAAAGAATTTTTGCAGATCAACGATCCCTTGGAAGAAATTAATCCGTATTGTGCCAAAGAGCCCTTATCCCCGCATATTGCTTTTGCCCGAGAAAAGGTTTTGGTGCATAAAGACAAGATTATTTCAACATTCCAAAAACTGCGCCGCCGGCATGATGTTTTGCTCGTTGAGGGAGCAGGTGGGCTTATGGTGCCGATACGGGAAGATTATCTGATTATCGACCTGATCAAAGATTTGGATTTGGAACTTGTGATCGTCAGCCGTTTAGGTTTGGGGACGATCAACCACACATTGTTGACGATTAGCAAAGCCAAAGAGATGGGCATTAAAGTCTGCGGTGTTGTTTTTTCGCAAGCAAGCCCAAGCATTGGCGGTGTGCCGGAAAAGACCAATCCTCTGGCAATCAAGCAGATAAGCGGGGTTGCCGGTCTG
>JAYRHV010000162.1:0-5053 GCA_041907165.1 Candidatus Omnitrophota bacterium
AAAGACCCTTGGACAAAGAATGTCTGCGGGGCCTTGGGAAATTCGGCTAGCTTTGGCGGGGTCCACACAATTTGTTTTTTGCTGCGCAAAATACTCGGTAAAGCTACTTCAATGGCCTCTCCCCACGAGCAAGCATAATATTCAGACAGTTCGCGCGTTAATTTTAGGAAATTTTCATCGAGTGTCGGAAAATTATCAAGTACGGCCAAAAGAGATTTAAGGCGGGGAAATTGGCTTTTATTTAATAACCTGACAACGTAGCCGACAGAAAGCTTAGACCCAAAGCTGACATAGACCCGTGACCCGACACGAACCTGTTCCTGCAAATTTTGAGGAATCAAATAATCGAAAGGCCCGGGCACAGGAAGCCCGACGACAACTTGAGCGATGGATTGGGGCATGAGCTATTGTAGCTTAGATTCTCAGATAATCAAATTGAGGATATCTTTGACCGCATTGGGACGGGCAAGCGCTCTGATTTTTTCTTTTAACTGCAAAAACTCCTGCGCAGACGATTGCAAACGTCTAAGCTCTAGCGCTATTTGCGCAACATTGCACCCGCTAATCCCAACACCGTAGCTTGCCAGCACACGGACATTATTCGTTTCCTGCCCGGGGATGGCATTAAAAAATATCATCGGCAATCCGCTGACAAGCGCCTCCGAGATCGACAGCCCGCCGGGCTTGGTGACCATAACATCGGAAAGCGCCATCATTTCATCCATATTATCAACGAGGCCAAAAATTTTAACTGTGTCGCTTCCAAAACTTTTTAAGCGTGCATAAAGATTTTTATTATGCCCGCAAATAACGACAACTTGAAAGTCCTTGATCTCTTGGAGAATCGCCTCGATCGGCCCGATCCCAAAAGAACCGGTCGCAATCAAGACCGTAAATCGGTCTTCTTGCATATTCATCTTGGTTCGCAATTGGGCCACATTTTTAGCTTGAGAAAACTTTTCGTGCGTCGGGATGCCGGTTACCTCGACTTTTTCTTCTCGAACGCCTAAGGAAACAATTTTTTGCTTTGTCCAGTCGCTGGCAACCGTATATCGATCAATTCCTTCAGCCAACCAAATGCTATGCACGTCAAAATCCGTAATGACACCAATAATAATCGGACGAATCTTCCCTGACCTTTTTAAAGCTGCCGAAACTTCGTTACCTAAAAAATGGGTAGAAATAATATAATCAAAATGCTCCTTTTGCAAATAGACATGAAACCGATAGGCATTGATAAAATTATAAATACGCCGTACAAACCGTACAGCAGGCCGTAAAAACGGGATATCTAAGAGAGCAAAAAAGAAACCCCATAAAGCCGGGGTCCAAGTGATCAAAAATGTATAAACACCGCTGTATGCCTTTTTAAAAAAAGGATTGGTGTAATCCAAAGAGTCAACTAAAACAACGTGATCGCCACCCCTAAAAGCTTTAAACCCGTGATATATCGCCTCTGCAGCCTTGCGGTGACCGGCGCCAGCGGTTGCATAAACAACAAGAATTTTCATTTGGATTCCTTGTTCTTTGCTTTGCCAAGAGAAGATTTCTTCGCATCATCGGCAAGGATAATGTCTGTGGCTTTCAAAAGATCATCAACGGTATAATCCGGCCGGACTTTCCAACTCTCAACCGTTTTGCGGTCACTCATGCCAGAGAGAACAAAAATCGTTTTACATCCCGCATTCTTTCCGGCGGTAACATCCACTTCCGTGTCCCCGACAAAATAGGCATGCGCCGCATGACTGATCGGTTTTTTTAAAAGTGTTAAAGCGGCTCGAATCGAGCCGATATTAGGTTTTCGGCAATCGCAGCCATGCGCTGTTGTATGCGTGCAATAATAAGCTTTTTTGATTTCTCCGCCGCTGCGGCGGACCTCAGCGGTCATCCGACGGGTAATGCGGTCAAGTTTGTCCTGACTGTAAATCCCTTTGCCAACACCCGCTTGGTTAGAAACAACAAAAACGGTATACCCGTTTTCCTTAAGGCGCTTTAAGGCCTCTAAGGCGCCGGGGATAAAATGGAATTCTTTGACCTTGGTCACATAGTTGCCGTTGCCCGGGAATTCATTGATAACCCCGTCACGGTCTAAAAAGACAATTTTTTTGCTCATATCAAGATAGTATAATGGACATATCCGGGGCTTATCAACACGAAAGGCAGAAATTTTCATTTCTGCCTTTCGTGTTGATAACTCGTAAAAAACTTTAAACCAGTGCTTTTAGTGCGTCACAGACGTAAACAATTTGCTCTTTGGTAATATGGGGAAACATCGGAAGAGATAAAATTTCCGACGAGACAAGTTCAGAGGCAGGAAAATCCCCTCTCTTATAACCAAGCTCTTTGTAAGCTTCTTGCAAATGCAGTGGGATTGGATAATGAATCAGCACGCCGATCTTTTTATTTTTTAACCCTTCAGCCACCTGATCGCGGTTCTTTGTTCGTATGGCATAGGTTTGATAAATATGCGTCCGATCAGTTTTTGTCGGCGGAGTAATAATGCCTTTGACATCCTGCAGCTGTTGGCGATAAATCTCAGCCATTTTAGCACGCATATCATTCCATTGATCCAAACGCTTTAGTTTCGCCGAAAGAATAACCGCTTGGACCGTGTCGAGCCGAGAATTAAACCCTTTGATTTTGTGCTCATAGCGTCCTTCACGGCCATAATCGCGCAGCATCAAAGAATTTTTATAAACTTTTTCATCGCTGGTGACAATCATTCCCCCGTCGCCAAAAGCCCCTAAGGCCTTGGTCGGATAAAAACTAAAACACGAGACATCGCCCAAAGATCCGATGCGCTTACCCTTATAACGAGCGCCGTGCGCCTGAGCGGCATCTTCGATCACTTTAAGATTATGTTCTTTGGCCAGTGCCAAAATTTCGTCCATGTTCGCCGCTTGGCCGTAAATATGCACAGGGATAATGGCCTTAGTTTTCGGGGTAATTGCCTGCTTTATTTTTTGGGGATCCAAATTATATGTTTCTGACTCAATATCGACAAAAACCGGTTTAGCACCCAGATAAGAAACACACAAAGCCGTTGCAATAAAGGTGTACGGCGGCAAAATGACTTCATCGCCTTCCTTAATATCCAGCGCCGCTAAAGCGATGTACAAAGCATCCGTGCCGGAGTTGACTCCGACGGCATATTTGGATTCACAGTACTTGGCAAACTGTGCCTCAAAATCTTTTTCTTCTTGGCCTAAAATAAAATTGCCCGCTTCAAAGACTTTTTTTAAGCCCGGCTCGATTTCATCTTTAATCATCTTGTACTGCTCTCTAAAATCAACAAACTGGACTTCCATAGCGAACCTTTCGTGGAATGTTTTTAATGGTAATGGTCCTGTTAGAAAGCGGCATTTTACTAAATTCCCCATCCGTTTGCAAAGAGATTCCGCAAACTTCAAAAGAGGCTTTTACAAACATAATTCCTGATAAACCGCTAAAGTTTGTTCTGCGGTTTTTTGAAAAGAAAAATTTTGTGCCCGGTTTAAAACTCTCTGCTGCATCAGTTTTTTAAGCTTCGCATCGTCCATTAAGCGCACAACAGCGTCGGCTATTTCATCGGGATTATACGGATTAATCACCAAAGCCGCATCCGCGGCAATTTCGGGACACGAAGAAACATTAGACGTCACAACCGCAGCCCCGCAAGAAAATGCCTCGACAAGCGGAAAGCCGAACCCCTCACAAAAAGAAGGAAAAACAAAAACTTCACAAAGATTATACAGAGCGCGTAATTCTTGGTCGCTGACATACCCTAAAAAAATAACATCGTCCGTCAAAGAAAACTTTTTGATCACCTCTTCTAACCCTTGAACCATCCAGCCTTTCATACCACTGACGACGAGCTTTCCCTTAAATTTATTTTTTTGCTTTAAAATCGACAGGGCCAAAAGCAAATTTTGCAAATTCTTGCGCGGCTCAATGGTCCCGACAAAAAGAAGAAACGATTCGGGGATCCCGCGTTTTTTCAAATCCCCTCTTGCCTTTTGCCGTTGTTGATCATCCAGCGGATAAAAAATATTTTTGTCCACTCCCTGATAAACCAGACACACCTGACCATCTTTGACAGCATAATGCTGTTTTAAATCATGGCTGCTGCTCTGGGAGCAGCAAATGATCCGATCCGCCTGCTCGACAACTTGGCTCATCTGCTTGTGCATCATTTCACAAGATTGCGCATTTTGCCCGTCGGGATAAGTTTTATAAACCAAATCATGCACGGTCACCACAATTTTTGCGTTGGGGATATTGATAAAATCAATGCTGGGCGAATGGTAAATATCGACGGGATTAAGAATTTTTGACAAGCCTTGGCCAAACCAATCGACCTTAACGCTAAAGTTGTCTGCGGGCACACGCGGAATCCTGCGCTTAAAGTCAAAATATTTCTTTTGCGCATAGAGCCAATACTCATTGTCGTGGTCGATTTCACTTAAGGACTTGACGAGATTATAAGCATAGCGGCCAATACCCGTATAATTCTTAAGAAGAAAAGATCGGCAATTGATCGCAATGCGCATGGGACTAGACTTTATGGCCTTTAAGGCGTAAAAATTTTTCTGTCGTTGCAACAACGTGGTCTAGTTGCGAGATTCCAATGTCCTGATGGATCCCAAAATGAAAGCCGTGTATCGAACAATATTCCGCCTGCGGAAAATCCCC
The DNA here is from genome assembly GCA_041907165.1 of Candidatus Omnitrophota bacterium. Taxonomy (GTDB): domain Bacteria; phylum Omnitrophota; class Gorgyraeia; order Zapsychrales; family JANLHA01; genus JADLGJ01. The sequence goes on from JAYRHV010000162.1 coordinate 4,672, forward strand.
CAACTTGTATCCTAAGAACGCATAACTTTCACACTGTGTCGGGATAGAGTTAAAAAGGTTGCGCGAATCAACACCTTCCTGGTCAAGGTAATCGACGAATTCGTCTTTTGTAAAATTAAGATTTTCGCGCAAGATCACCGAATAAGCATGGGGCCCTATCTTTTCACCCTTTTCTTCCTTAATCGTAATAAAATAGGGATCAAATTTTTTGAAATGCTCGATCAAATAAAGCAAATTCCGGCGACGACGATCTAAAATATCCTGATAAATTTTAATATTGCCCAAACCGACGGCCGCTTCCAGCTCATTCATCTTCGCCGAAAAACCGATCCGCTTAAAATCAAATTTATTGACCATGCCGTGATTGCGAAGCGAACGCAGG
>JAYRHV010000163.1:0-6095 GCA_041907165.1 Candidatus Omnitrophota bacterium
AAAATTTGAGCATCATCATAGATGCCCTGATTTTCTGGGGATTGGGCAGTAGCATTTAACGACGGCATAAAGAAAACAAAAACAATTAGAAAGACCAAGAGGATACTGTCTTTGCGAGGAACCCCAAAGGGGTGACGAAGCAAACTCAACAATAGCTTGCTTCGTCGCCCTGCGGGCTTCTCGTAAAGACGTTTATTTTCTTTCATTGGACAAACTCCATGGAAAAATTAATGCTATTTGCCGAGTGGGTCAAAGACCCAATCGAGATCCGGTCAATGCCGGTTTTGGAAATTTTGGCGATGGTCGAAAGAGTTACCCCGCCGGAAACTTCCAGAAGGATTTTGCTTTTGGATTTTTTCTTTAGGGCAACCGCTTTTTTGATTTGCGAGAGCGTCATATTATCCAGTAGGATAATGTCTGGTTTAGCCAAAAGAGCTTGCCTGTATTGAGAGAGTGTATCAACCTCAAGCTCGATTTTCTTTTTTGTCTTGCGCCGCAAGCGTTCAATGAGTGGGGCCATCGAAAGGTTTTGGGCTTGGGCCAAAAGATGATTGTCTTTGATCAACACCATATCGCTTAAATCCCGACGATGATTCTCGCCCTTCGCACAACGGACAGCGTATTTTTCCAGATCGCGCAAGCCCGGTGTTGTCTTTCGGGTATCAAGAATTTTAACATTGGTGCCTGCGGCAAGTCTAACAAATTCTGCGGTCAACGTTGAAATGCCGGAAAGATGCCCCAAAAAATTTAATGCAACACGTTCGCAGCAAAGAATTGATCTCGTTGGCCCTTTAAGAAAAATGACGGGTTCGTTTTTTTTAATATCTTCCCCATCCTTGTGGTATGAAAAAACTTTTACCTGCGCGTCGATTTTTTGAAAGATCTTTTTGACGATGTCGTTGCCGCAAATGACGGCATCTTCCCTGCTGAGAATGTAAGCTTGCGAAATTTGATTTTTGTCGACGAGATTTTGTGTTGTGACATCCCGATGGACAAAATCCTCGTCCATTGCGGTTTGGATGATGCGGTCGATAGAGTTGTTGATATTTTTCATGTCAAATTTTTCAAAAGGCTTTGGAGCTCTTTGGCCTCTAGGCTTAAAGCCATCGCGCGTGCGCGTTCTTTTTCGATGACATCCAAAGGCGCTTTGCTCACAAACCCTTCGTTCTCCAAGCGTTGCGTAATTGCTAAGGCCGAATTTTCTTTCTGGGTGATTTCTTTTTGAATTTTTTCTTTTGCTTTCGCCGTGTCCACAAGTCCGTCTAAAGGAATTGTGACCTTAATGGGTTGGCCGCCGGTTACGCTGATAACACCGCAGACGGCATTTTTAAGATCAGGAAGTGTGTCATGGATGTTTAAGTTTTTGATTTTTAAAAGAAAGCGTATTGTTTCTTGGTTGTTATCGATAATCATTTTTCCGGCTGGGTCAGAGGCGCTTAAATGACAATCGATTTGCTCTTGCGGTTTAATATTTAATTGGCTTTTGAGGTTGCGAATCGTGGTGACTAATTGGATCAGAGTGTCCATTTGGTCAACAGCGCCTATGTTAAGGAACTCTTTTTTGAATTCTGGCCAACTCTCGAGGGAAAGCGGTTTTGTGTCGCCCGTGATATTTTGCCATAACTCTTCAGTGACAAACGGCATAAAAGGATGCAGCATCCTCAGAGATTCCTTGAGAATAAAAAAGGCTGTTTGCTGGATATTGTCATCGGAGAATTTGTTTTTAATGATTTCCAAATACCAGTCGCAATAATTTTTCCAGAACAAATCATAAATCAAGTTTTCGGCTTCCGAGAAGCGATAGTTTTCGATCGCATCACTGACTAAAGCGAGTGTCGAATAAAATTTGGAAATGATCCATTGGGACGGTAAATCTAAGACGCTAGACGCTGGAGGCTGGAGGATGGTTTTATTTTTAGGTTTCGTGTTAAGCAATACTAAGCGTGAAGCGTTCCAGATTTTGTTGGCAAAGTTACGGCCGCCTTCAAATTTTTCTTTGGAAATAAAAAGGTCTTGGCCGCTGTTGATAATCAAACTAAAGCGCAGGGCATCAGCCCCGTATTCGCTGATGATTTCCAGCGGATCAAGCGCATTACCCAGCGATTTGGACATCTTTCGTCCTTTCGCGTCGCGCACCGTGCCGTGAATGTAAACGTCTTTAAACGGCGCCTCTTGCATAAATTCGTAGCCGGCCATGATCATGCGCGCGACCCAGAAGAAAATAATTTCGGAAGCGGTAAACAAAGAAGCGGTTGGATAGAAGTAGGCTAAATCGTTAGACGCTAGACGCTGGACGTTAGTCGGCCAGCCGAAGGTCGCAAACGGCCAAAGCCACGACGAGAACCACGTGTCGAGGACGTCTTCATCTTGTTTAAGACTCGTTGCCCCGCAGGAGGGACATTTTTGTGGTGCGCTTGAACTGACGATGGGGTCAGGACAAGTGTCGCAGTACCAAACGGGAATCCGATGGCCCCACCAGATTTGACGGGAAATGCACCAGTCTTGAATGTTTTCCATCCAGTTTAAATAAACTTTCGTCCAGCGGTCAGGATAAAATTTGATCGTCCCCTCTTTGACAGCTTTGAGCGCTGGTTCGGCTAATGGCTGCATCTTTACAAACCACTGCCAAGACAAATAGGGTTCGACGACTGTACTGCATCGATAGCAATGGCCGACAGCGTGGGTGTGCGGCTGTACTTTATCAAGGAGCTTTAAGTTTTTGAGAGTTTCGATAATCGCTTCGCGGGCTTCAAAACGGTCCATGCCAGCAAATTCTTGTGCGTTGGTATTGAGTTTTGCGTCGGGTTCCAAAATATTAATGAAATCCAACTTGTGCCGCGTTCCCATAATAAAGTCATTGGGGTCATGCGCAGGTGTCACTTTGACAGCCCCGCTGCCAAAAGTGGGATCAACTAAGTCGTCAGCGATGATTTTTATTTCGCGGTTGATGATTGGCAGAATAAGAATTTTGCCAATCAGATTTTTGTAGCGTTCATCCGTCGGATTAACGGCAACAGCGCTGTCCCCTAGCATCGTTTCTGGTCGTGTGGTCGCGACGATAATATTTTGGTCAGGAAAATCTTTTAAAGGATATTTGATGTGATACAGAGCGCCCTGCTTTTCGCGGTGCTCCGCTTCTTCGTCGGACAAGGCCGTTTGACAGCGCGGGCACCAGTTGATGATCCTTTTGCCTCTGTAAATCAAATCTTTTTCGTAAAGCCGGATAAAAACTTCTTTGACCGCTTCACTGTAACCGTCGTCCATCGTAAAACGCAAACGCTGCCAATCGCATGAGCTGCCCAGTTTTTTTAATTGATTGATGATCGTGCCGCCATAATTCTCTTTCCATGCCCAGAGACGTTTGAGCATCTCTTCCCGGCCGATATCGTGGCGCGTTTTTCCTTCTTTGGCGAGCTGTTTTTCGACGACGTTTTGTGTGGCAATCCCAGCGTGATCGGTCCCGGCCATCCAGCAGGTTTCAAAACCATTCATCCGCTTGTAGCGTGCCATGATATCTTGCAGGGTATTGTTGAGGCCATGGCCCATGTGCAAAATGCCTGTGACATTCGGCGGCGGAATCACGATCGTGTACGGTTTTTTGTCGGGGTTTGGTTTAGCGTGGAAAGTTTTGTTATCTTCCCAGTATTTGCACCATTTGGCCTCGACAGCGGCAAAATCAAAACGTGGCGGTAGTTCGGACATAAGTTTTTATGATTTAGTATCTTTCAATAACTTATACTCAATCGAATCTGTCAAAGCTTCCCAAGAGGCTTCGATGATGTTTTCATGCACGCCCATCGTCGTCCACGAATCGCTCTCATCTTGGGACTCGATTAAGACCCGCACGCGTGCCGCGGTACCTTCTTTGGAATCCAAGACGCGCACCTTGTAATCCGTCAAATGCATTTGAACTAAAGTCGGATAAAATTTAGACAGCGCTTGGCGTGCGGCCTTGTCCAGCGCGTCGACTGGCCCGTCGCCTGTGGCCGCGCAAAATTCTTCGTGGCCCTTAACATTTAAACGCACCGAGCCTTCGGCAAACGTGCGGCCGTCAAAACGTTTTTCGGTGGTGACTTTAAAACTTTCGAGCGTAAAAAACGGCGTGTATTTATTGAGCGCGCGTTTCATAAATAATTCAAACGACGCATCGGCCGCTTCAAATTGGTACCCGGCGTGTTCCATCTCTTGCAATTTTTTTAAAAGTTCCTGCGACTGCGGGGACTTTTTGTCGAGATCGATATTCATTTTTTTGGCGCGCAAAATAATCGGCATTTTGCCGGCTAATTCTGAGGTGACAAAACGCCGGTGATTACCGACGATAGCCGGCTCAATATGCTCATAGGCCAGAGGGTTTTTGAGCATCGCGTCAATATGCACGCCTCCTTTGTGCGCAAACGCCGAGTGCCCGACAAAAGCGTGATTATCTGCGAGCTTGACATTACTGATTTCGCTGATGAAATACGAGGTTTCGGTCAGCAGTTTGATTTTAGTGTCCGCAAGCGATTTGCGGTTTAATTTGGTATGCAAAATCCCGACGATGGTTCCCAAATCCGCATTGCCGCAGCGCTCGCCTAAACCGTTAAAAGTTCCCTGCACTTGCACAGCACCCATTTCAATTGCGCTAAGCGAATTGGCCACAGCCAGATCAAGGTCATTGTGCGTGTGAATGCCTAAGGGCGTTTTGATTTTCTTTTTAACTTGGGCTACGATTTTGCTCACTTCTTGCGGCAGTGTCCCGCCGTTGGTGTCACAGAGGATGATGCAATCCGCTTTTGCTTTTTGCGCGGCTAAAATCGTTTTAAGCGCATACTGCGGATTGCGCTTGTACCCGTCAAAAAAATGTTCGGCGTCGTAAAAGACTTCTTTTTTCTTTTTCTTTAAAAAGTCCACAGACTCAAAAATCATTTTAAGATTTTCGTCTAAAGTCGTCTTGATAATATCGGTGACATGCAAATCCCAGCTTTTACCGAAGATCGTCACCGTTGGCGTTTCGGACTTGATAAGCTCCTGCAAATTAGCATCATCTTCGGGTTTGACGTTTGCCCGTCGGGTTGAACCAAAGGCCGCGATTTTAGCGTGCTTAAGTTTTTTTCCTTTGACAGCAAGAAAATAATCGCGGTCCTTGGGGTTGGATCCCGGCCAGCCGCCTTCGATATAATGGACACCTAAGTTATCGAGCTTTTCGGTGATTTTAAGTTTGTCATTGACCGTAAACGATATCCCCTCGGTTTGGGAGCCGTCGCGAAGGGTTGTGTCGTAAATGGTGATGGGTTTTGCCATAAAAAATTATCCTTCCAAGTCAAACGCTTTATGCAGCGCTTTGACCGCTTTTTCCGCCTGTGATTGTTCGATGATACACGAGACGCTGATGTCGGATGTGGTGATCATTTCAATATTGACTTCGTTTTCGGCCAAGGTCTGAAACATTTTTGCCGCCACCCCGCGATGCGAACGCATGCCCGAACCGACGATGGAAATGCGGGCGATGTTTTTGTCGTGCAAAACTTCGCCGGCTTTTAATTTTTCGGCGATACTGGTTGTGGCTTTGAGTGCTTTGGCTAAATCAGTTTTAAGCACAGTAAAGGAAATATCCGTTTGACGCGTATGTCCGACGTTTTGGACGATTGTGTCGACCATAACGCCAGCGTTAGAAATTTGTGTAAAAATTTCTGCCGCGACCCCTGGCTTGTCTTGAACGCCGCAAATAGTGATTTTGGCTTCCGCCTTGTTGCAGGTGATGCCGCTGACGGCTAAGTCTTCGAGCTTTTGAGTGTTCTTGATAATCATGGTTCCTTCCTCCTTAGAGAAGCTTGAACGAACATGTAGTGGAATATTAAATCGCCGGGCCACTTCAATGGAACGCGGTTGCATGACTTGCGCACCCAGTGAAGCCATCTCGAGCATTTCATCGAAAGTAATTTCCTTGATTTTTTGCGCTTGCGGCACAATGCGCGGATCCGTCGTGTAAATGCCGGATACGTCGGTAAAAATTTCGCAGACCTGCGCTTTAATCGCGATAGCCAGCGCGACCGCGGTCAAATCCGAACCGCCGCGTCCTAAGGTTGTAATTTCATTATTTTTGGTAACGCCTTGAA
>JAYRHV010000164.1:0-11156 GCA_041907165.1 Candidatus Omnitrophota bacterium
ACCCCATCTTCAGGTTTGTACGCTATATTGAGTGCTTGTAACCGACTAATCAAGAACTCTCGATCATTAAGTTGAGCCGTCGAATACTCGGGAAAATACTTTTGAATCGCTTGGGTAATGGTGAGTTTTGCAAAAGGTTTTGCAAACGCAAACCCAAGCGCAGGCCGTGTTTTTTGAAAAGAAAATTGCCGAACAAATGAAAACCAATCAAGAACAGTTTTTGCTTTTGGCCGGCCAACAGTTTAAGGCTGAACAGAACAGGGCCGCCGGCGAGTTAGAAATCCGCAAGCAAGCCGTCGAGACGTGGGTTGTACAATTAAAGCAAGAGTTGTCCCAATATCAAAATTTGGTCCGTGACTTTGAACAAGACCGGTCTGTCAAATACGGCAAGCTGGAGAATGAATTAAAAAATGCTTCACTGGCGACAGCGCGGCTGCAGGAGTCGACGAATCATTTGAATAATATTTTGGGCAATGTCAAGCTGCGCGGGCAATGGGGCGAGCGCATGGCCGAGGATATTATCCGCTACGCGGGCTTAATCGAAGGGGTCAATTACGAGAAACAAAAGAAAATCGAAAGTAGCGCGACCAAACCGGACTTTGCCTTCTTTCTGCCTAACAACCATCGCGTGAACATGGACGCGAAGTTTCCCTTAGACAATTACATTAAAATGGTCAACTTGCCAGAAGGGTTTGACCGTGCGGCGGCGCTGAAAGAATTTTTAAAAAACGTCAAAGAGCGGATCAAGGAAATCCAGAACCGTGAATATATCAACCCGTCGGAAAACACGCTGGATTTTGTTTTGCTTTTTATCCCTAATGAACAGGTCTTTGGGTTTATTCAGGAAAATTTGCCCCAATTGATGACAGAGGCGCTTAAGGACAAGGTTGTTCTTTGCTCGCCGTTTACGCTTTATGCGATGTTGTCGGTGATCCGTCAGGCGCATGAAAACTTTCGCTACGAAAATGATATTCGCAAAATTATTGGGCTTATTGAACAGTTCATAGGTCTTTATGAACGCTTTAAGGGGCGATTTGACGACGAGCTTGGCAAACAGGTCGAAAAACTAAATTTGCTTTACGCGGATATCAAAGCCAAGAATTTTGTGCAGTTGGACACCAAAATCCGCCAGATCGAAGAATACAAGCAAGGCAATCCTGATCTGACAAAAATAGATATTTCTGTAATCGATTTAAAGTCGGAGTTTGCCCGTGAATCCTAAAATTTATTCCAAAGATTTCTGTCAGAATCGTCGAGCGGGTGACCCGAAGGCGGGTTCCCTGCCGCCCGCAGCTTGCGAGGACGGTAGGGTGCCGCAGGGGCAGCGTCAGTCCCGCGATTTTGCGGGGGACCCGCGACAGATTCTTCTTGAGAATTTTTTTCCACGAGAAGTCAAAGCTGTTTTTACCGACATAACGTGTGACTTTATTTTGCCGGCTGATGCCCAAGGTCTTTCCGACGGGCAAAAAGAATTCTTAAAAAAGACGTATCAGCTTCACGCAGAAAAAGTTTTTACGATCCGCCAAGTTCACGGCGATAAAGTCTTAACGGTCACAGAGAATGATTTGCCGCAACAGAGTATTCTTCCCGAAGCGGATGGCGTTGTGACCAATGTCCCGCGGATTGTCCTTTCTATCCGTACCGCCGATTGCGTGCCTATTTTTTTGTATGATCCACACAACAAGTGCATCGGCCTTGCGCATGCCGGATGGAAAAGTTCGGCACAATCGATCGCCCATAAAACCGTTGAAACTTTGATGCAAAATTATGGCAGTGCCCCTTCTGACATTTTGGCTGCTTTGGGGCCGGCGATTGGCCGATGTTGTTATCAGGTTGGAGAAGAATTTGAAACGATTTTTCCGGATGAGATTTCGTATATTTCCAATAACCGGTTTTTGGATTTACCTCTGGTCAATAAAAAGCAGTTGCTTAAAGCTGGCGTAAAGCCCGAGAATATTTTTGATAGCCCAGTGTGTACGGTTTGCGGGCAAGATTTTTTTTCTTTTCGTCGGGACAAAGAGCAAGCTGGCCGGCATTTGTCTTGGATGAGGATTTGTTAGCAGCAGTGGCTGGACGTTAGACGTTGGTGGTTGGTGAAAGAAATATTTATTCAAGGAGAATGAAGAATGGAATTTATTGTTGTGTATGTTACGGCTCGTGATTTGGCAGAGGGGCGTAAAATTGTGCAACATCTTTTAGCGCAAAAATTGGCCGCCTGTGTTAATATCGTTTCTGGGGTTGAGTCGCATTATCATTGGGAAGGCCGTCTGGAGCAATCGGCGGAAGTACTTTTGATGATCAAGACCCGCAAGACACTTTTTGAAAGGTTGTCCAAATCGGTCAAAGATGTCCATAGTTACAGCGTCCCGGAAATCATCGCTTTGCCGATTGTTGAGGGTGAAAAGAACTATTTGGCGTGGCTTGGCGAAGAGACAAAAGAAAATTAAGGAGGATATCAAGTGAAAGCGATTTATAAAATCATTTTTCTCGCGGCTTTTTTGACGTTTTCTTTTGCGCCATTATCTGCTCAGGGGCAATTTATTTTTGACGAAAATCCGTTGATTAAAAAACAGGCGCCGGATTTTACGCTGAATTTGATTTCTGGCCAGACGATGAGTTTAAATAAGTATCGTGCAGGCGACCCTGCGATTATTTTTTTTTGGGCGACGTGGTGCCCTCATTGTCGAGAGGAATTAAGGACTTTAGAACAACAAGAGGATATTTTTAAGAAAAGCGGTATTAAAATCATCTTGGTCAATGTGGAGGAAAACCCGCATTTAGTCAAAGCGTTTATGGACAAAATCAAGCTGTCGTATCCTGTTTTTCTTGATGAAAGATCTGAAATTTCAGAGCAGTATAGTATTGTTGGACTGCCAACTTTGTTTTTTATCGACAGAAACGGTGTCATTATAGGGATGGAACATGCGTTGCCGGATGATGTTGCGCAAATCTTTGGGCCTCTTGATAATAATAAAAAATAAAACAGGTCTTTATACAAAACCCCGGGCTTTTTTGAAGCCCGGGGTTTTATTTATATTGATGAGAAAATTTTGTTATTAAGGGAAAATTTTTTTATCGGCCGGAAGATAGGATTCAAGATTTGATTTAAGACGAAGGCGTGTTAAGAAATCATTAAACGCTTTGGTCTTTTTTTGTCCAAGAAGAGCATTTGAGTATTTCTCTTTGTCCTTTTCAAAATCATTCATATCTGCTTCGACACGATTATCTAGATAAAGAATGCAAAAACCTTTGGCTGTCTCGGCTACCGCGCTGATTGGTTTGTCTTTCGTCAGTGCAAATGCTTTTTCCATAAAGTCCGGAGCAGGGCCTAATTTTGGTAAATAATTTTCATTGCGACCAAAAATAGGCGTTTGTAAGAATTCGACATTCCAATCTTTGGCGATTTTAGCTAAATCCAAGTTGGAATTATTTTGGGAGATCTCCCGCAGCTTGCTTAAAGCCTCATCGGCTTTGGCTTTGGCAAGTTTGGCGGCTTGAAGAGTTTTCCATTCGTCGGTAACCTTATCTTTGATTTCATTGAAATCTGGCATTGCGGCGTCTTTCATCGCTTTGACGTGCAAAATTTGAAACCCGCTGGCAGTTTCAATTGGATCGCTGATCTCATTGGGTTTCATTTCAAAGATTTTTTGGATCATCTCAAAAGACCACCCCGCTTTAAGGTTGGGTTGTTCCAAACTAAAAAATCCGCTTTCTTCCGGCTTAATATTATTTTTAGCGGCGACTGCGGCAAAGTCAGGGTTTGTTTTTAGTTCTTGACGGGCATCATAGGCTTTCTGCCAAGCGGTGTCTTTAGCGCTGTCAGCTTCTTTAGTCTTTGGGGTTTTAGGGTCCGGCACAGGAAAAGCAAAACGTAAAAATTCGACATTGACCATAGGCGGTGTAGCAAAGTCAGCTTTGTGTTCGTCATAATATTTTTGTATTTCTGCTTGGTCCACGGACACTTGATTTTTAAAATTGTCATTGGCAAAGAGAAAATAACTGACCTGCACTTTTTCGTTAAATTGGCGAAAAGCGTCTTTGGTTTCATCGGACGTTACATTAATAGATGTCGTCTCGGCTTCAATCAATTTATCGATTTTAAGTTTGTCTCGGAAACATTCTTCAAAATTCCTTGGAGTGATGTTGAGAAAGTTACGAAGAACATCTCTGTAAAAAAGGTCGTTGAATTTCCCGGAAATCTGAAATTTTGGATACTCCATGATTGATTTGACTAATTCCTCGTCGGGGATTTGAATATTGCGTTTATTGGCTTCTTGCAGAAGAAGGATCCTTACCCATGTTCGCTGCACGCGGTCTTGGTCAAGTTGATGTTTGATTTTTTTAAAATCATTGCCGTAATTGATTGCGTCCATAATGATTGTTTCTTGCAGCTGGTTCTGGAACTCGGTATAAGAAATTTTTTGGCCAAAGACCTTGCCGGCGTATTTGAGTTTTTTTTCGGCGTTCGACTCCATCCGATATGCGGAGCCAAAAACACCAAAAGCTAAAATAATGATGATGGCCAGAAACCAAAGGATGATTTTGGAAACACCTTTTCTGCGCAAAACTTTTAACATGACTGCTCCTTCAAGGAATTTTTAAGAAAGGGGTGATTTATACAAAGTTCGCATTATAACTGGCATGTGTAGCTTTGACAAGAAAATTTCTTTACAATAGAGGCGGTCGTGGTTATAATGTCGCCTTACTTAAAGAGGAATATTGCTTATGCCAAAATTAAAATTAGGTTTACCCAAAGGAAGTTTGCAGGAAGCGACCGTCAAGGTTTTTGAACGGGCCGGTTACAAGGTTTATGTTTCGGGAAGGTCATATTTTCCGACGATTGATGATCAGGAAATCGAACTGGTGCTTTTGCGTGCACAGGAGATGTCCCGCTATGTTGAGCAAGGCGTTTTAGACTGCGGCATTACGGGCGCGGATTGGATTTTAGAAAATGAATCTAAGGTCCATACCATTGCGGATCTGGTTTACGCGAAGACTTCGTCAGTTAAAGTCCGTTGGGTTTTAGCCGTCCCGGAAGCTTCCAATATCAAGTCTGTCAAAGATTTGGAAGGCAAGCGTTTGGCTACCGAACTGGTTAACGTTACGCGTAACTATTTGAAAGATAATAAAATTAAAGCGGACGTCGAATTTAGCTGGGGTGCGACAGAGGCCAAAGTCGCCACAGGTTTGGTGGATGCGATTGTGGAATTGACCGAGACCGGCAGCAGTTTAAAAGCGCACAATTTGCGTATCGTTACGACACTCTGCGAATCGACGACCCAATTTATCGCCAATAAAACTTCCGCCAAAGATGCTTGGAAAAAAGCTAAGATGGAACAGATCGCGATGCTCTTGCACGGGGCGATTGCCGCGGAGGGCATGGTGTGTTTGAAACTTAACGTGCATGAAGATAACCTAAAGAAAGTTTTGAGCCTTTTGACATCGCTTAAGAATCCGACAATTTCAAATTTAAGCCAAAAAGGTTGGGTGGCCGTCGAGACAGTGATTCATGAGAGTAAAGTACGCATCTTGGTCCCGCAGCTAAAATTAGCGGGTGCGCAGGGTATTATTGAATATTCACTCAACAAAATTATTTATTAACATACGGAGCATCTATGCCTTGCGGAAGAAAACGCAAACTTCGAAAGATCCGGACGCATAAGCGCAAAAAAATTCGTAAAGCGCTTCGTCACCTTAAAAAACGCGATTGGGCGTAATTGTAATAGTTCAGTCCTTGGAAGTGTCATTGCGAGGAGCGTTTTTCAGCGACGAAGCAATCTTTTAAGATCGCCACGCCCCTTCGGGGCTCGTCCTAAAAAGGACTCGCGCTCTTCGTGGCTGGCGATGACACTCGTTGGGACACTTCCCGAAACTGAACTATTACGAGTAATCTTTTCATCCTGAAATTCCTTAGAGGTTTCTCCTATGAAATTAAGGAAAACGAACAAGTCGTTTTTGTGGATCATTGCGCCGCTTTTTGGTTTATTGCTTTGTCCTGTTGTTTCGAAGGGGATGGATTCCCAAGAAGACCAAGTCGAGTCGATCTCATCTTACGCGATGGGCGTTATCCATGATTTAAACGGGGACACTGAGCAGGCGATCAGCGCGTATACGCACAGCGCACAGTTTAAGGCATCCGGCGCTATCCGTTTAAGACTCGCCGCGGATTACGCTCGTTTAGGCAAACTCGAACAAGCGTCCAAAGAGCTAAATGTCCTTCTCAAAGAAGATCCGCAGAATGTTCAAGGACGTTACTTGCTCGCCCTTATTTACACTACCAAAAAAGATTATGACAAAGCTTCCAAAGAATACGAAAAGATTTTAACATCGTTGTCCGATGCAGACCCGCAAAATGTCGAAATTTATGGTTACCTAGGGCAGTTATATTATTCGCAGAAAGAATACGCCAAGGCGATCTTACAATTTGAAAAGGTTTTAGCCCTTGATCCGACCGAAAATGCGGATTTGGTTTATCTGGTCGGTTCGCTTTATCTTGAGGTTAAAAATAAAGCCAAAGCTCTGGAACTTTTTGACCGAGCTTTAAAAATCAACCCCGACCATGACGAGGCACTCAATTCTTTGGGGTATCTTTATGCAGAAGATGGGACTCGTTTGGATGAAGCCTTAACGCTCGTCGAGCGTGCGGTTCAACTTGCGCCGAAAAATGGTGCATATTTAGACAGTTTGGGGTGGATTTATTTTAAAAAAGGCGATAGTGCCAAGGCCATTGAATACCTTAACAAGGCCGACAGTCTGCTTAAGGACCCGGTCATTTATGAACATTTAGGCGATGTCTATTTTAAAATGGGTGACAAGCAGGTCGCCAAAAAGTTTTGGAAACTCTCTATTGATCTTGAACCCAATCAGGATCAAGTTGTCAAAAAATTAAAAGCCCTCGATTCACTTTAAGTGATGCCAACCCTTCTTCTGCAGTCTCCTGCAAAACTTAATCTTTTCCTTAAAGTCTTACGCAAAAGACCAGATGGGTATCATGATTTAGAAACCATATTTGAACGGATTAGTTTGCACGACCAGATCCGCCTGAACGCAAATTCGACGGGTAAAATCAAAATTATTTGCAGCCACCCCCAAGTCCCGCTGGGGCCAAAGAATTTGGTTTATAAAGTCGCTTTGATGTTGCAAAGGCAATTTGGGATTAAGCAAGGGGTGACGATCCATATTAAAAAAAATATTCCGGTAGCCGCAGGCCTTGCGGGCGGCTCAAGCAATGCCGCGACAACGCTTTTGGGGCTTAACCAAATTTGGAAGCTTGGCCTTTCGCGAAAACAGTTGGTAGAGTTGGGCGCTAAAATCGGCAGTGACGTTGCTTTTTTTCTTTATGATACCAGTTGGGCTTTAGGCGAAGGCCGTGGAGAGCGCATCAGGCCGCTTAAAATTCGCTCCCAATTTTGGCATGTTGTTGTGGTGCCCAATATAAAGATGTATTCGAAGGATGTTTTTGGCGGCCTTAATTTGAAGTTGACAAAAAAGAGGGCGGATGCTAGTATTTTGACTCTTGCTTTGCAAAAAAAGTCTGTTTTTCAAGCCGGAGAGTTACTTCATAACGATTTGGAAACAAGCATTTTGAGTATTGCTCCGCAGCTTTTGCGGGTTAAGAAACGTTTGTGTCAATACGACTTTCGCGGAGTCGCTTTTTCGGGCAGCGGTCCGGCGTGTTATGGGCTGGCAGCGTCGGAAAAACAGGCGCTTGCCGCAGCAGATCATTTGCGCCGGGTTTATTCCCGTGTTTTTGTGGTCAGTACGCTTTAGGATGGTATAAATCCTTTGAAATTTTTTTATTTTGCCCGGTGGTGTAATCGGTAACACACGAGAATTTGGATCTCGTTTTCCAGGTTCGAGCCCTGGCTGGGCAGTATAAATTCAAAAGGCCATTGGCCTTTTGAATTTATAGGTTCAACAGAATGTGAAGAACTATTGCGAAGCAATAGTTCGCGACCGAACGCGAAATGCGTGAGGGAGTCCCGGGAGGGCTTTAGCCCGACGTGGGAAGCCCGTAGCTTAAGCAGTATAAATATTTGATATCTTTGTGTGAAAAGTAAACCCACCCAAAAGAAAAAGCCGGTCAAAAAAAAGTGCGCGTGGTGCGTTTATATTTTGGAGTGCAAAAACGGATTTTTATATACGGGGATTACCGGCGATCTTGACAGAAGATTTAAACAGCATAAAAGCGGTAACGGCGGAAAATATACGCGCACCTTTGGGGCAACCAAAATCCTTTATTTCGAAAAATCCCGTGGCCGCAGTCAGGCTTTAAAGCGTGAGTTTGAAATCAAAAGCTGGCCGCGAAAAAAGAAATTGGCTTTAGTCAATTTAAAAACTAGACGATAGATTTAGATGGCGAAATTAGCGACGATTATTTTGGCGGCAGGCAAGGGAACGCGGTTAAAGTCCGAGCTCCCAAAAGTTTTGCACGAAGTCTGCGGCCAACCCCTCATTGACTATGTTTTGGATGTGGCTAAAAGTGCGGGTTCAGAAAAAACATGTGTTGTTTTGGGCTATGGGATCGAAAAAGTCCAAGCTCATTTGCCGCAAGGGATTTTGACCGTCGAGCAAAAAAAACTTTTGGGTACAGGTGATGCGGTTAAAAGCGCGGGAAAATTCTTTAAAGATTTTCGCGGCGAGATTTTGATTCTCTGTGGAGACACCCCGCTTTTAACAGCACAAACAATTAAAGATTTGATCGCGCGTCATCGCAGGACCAAGGCGGCGGTCACCGTGTTGACAGCGGTCGTTGAGCAAAGTCAGGGTTATGGCCGCATTATTCGCGATAACGCGCAGAAAGTGATTGCAATCCGAGAAGAGAATGACTGCGACCAGCGCCAGCGTCAAATCCAAGAGATCAATTCCGGGGTGTACTGTTTTGACAGCCAAATGTTATTTGAAAATTTAAGAAAGATCAAAGTCAACGCGGTTAAAGGCGAATATTATTTGACGGATATTGTGGCTCTTTTGGCTGGCCAAGGGCTTGTTGTTGAAGCGTTGATAACACCAGAACCAGCCGAAGGGTGGGGTGTTAATACGCGGCAAGATTTAGCGGCTTGCGGGGCTGTGCTGCGTCAAAGAATTTTAAAGGATTTGATGACAAACGGTGTTACAATTGTGGATCCTTTGACGACCCATATTGCCAGTGGTGTCAAAATCGGTGTTGATACGGTGATTAAACCGTTTACCGTCATTGACCATGATGTTGTCGTCGGAAAAAATTGCGTGATTGGCCCTTTTGCCCATTTGCGCCCCGGGACGCGCATTGACGATGTTGTCGAGGTTGGGAATTTTGCGGAAATTTCGCGCGCCAGTGTCGGCAGCCGGACTTTTGTGAAACATTTTAGTTTTTTAGGGGATGCCGTTGTCGGAGCGGACGCGAATATCGGTGCGGGGGTTGTGACGGCGAATTTTGATGGCAAAGAAAAGCACCGCACGGTCATTGGCGACGGAGCTTTTATCGGTTCGGATTCGATTTTGGTTGCTCCGGTTAAGGTCGGCAAAAATGCGATGACCGGGGCCGGCAGTGTTGTCACCAAGGGCAAGGTGATTCCCGACGGAAAGATTTTTGTCGGTGTGCCGGCGCGCATGGTGCCGGGAAAAAATAATTTGAAATAATTAAGCGAGGGTCATTTTATGAATGGGATGGCGATTTTGACAGGAAACTCTAATCCGCAGTTGGCGCAGGAGATTGCCGCTCAACTGGACATGCCTTTGACCGATGTTTTAGTCGGCCGTTTTAGCGAAGGCGAGATCCGCGTGCAGATTAAGGAAAATATCCGCGGGCGAGATGTTTTTATTATTCAGCCGACCTGTCCGCCGACGAATGACAATTTGATGGAACTTTTGATTATGATGGACGCGGCGCGCCGCGCTTCCGCGGATCGTATTACGACGGTCATCCCCTATTATGGTTATGCCCGTCAGGACCGCAAAGACCAGTCGCGCGTTCCGATTACGGCTAAGCTTGTGGCGAATTTGATTTATGCCGCCGGAGCCAACCGTGTTCTGACCATGGATCTTCACGCCAGCCAAATCCAAGGGTTTTTTGACATCCCCGTCGACCATTTGTATGCGATCAATGTGCTTTGTGATTATATTGCCAGCAAAAATATCAATCCCAAAGATATCGTGGTCGTCACATCCGACGTCGGGGGGGTAAAAATGGCCCGGGCGTATGCCAAGCGCTTGGGCGCGGAATTGGCCGTCGTTGATAAGCGCCGCAAAGGGCCTGAGACAACCGAGGTCATGCACATTTTAGGTGAGGTCGAGGGAAAAATTGCGGTCATTGTCGACGATATTGTGGCCACAGCCGGTTCTTTAGTCGAGGCAGCCGAGGCTTTAGGGCGCAATGGCGTTAAAGAAGTTTATGCGGCGGTCAGCCATGGGATTTTGTCCGGCAATGCTTTAGAAAAAGTGCAGAAATGCAAAATGATCAAAGAGCTTGTGATCACCAACAGTATCCCGTTTAATCGCGAAAAAGAGTATCCAAAAATCAAGGTCGTCTCAGTCGCCCAGCTTTTAGCGGATGCGATTAAACGTATTCACGATGAGGAGTCAGTGAGTATATTATTTGAAGAAACACAGAACCAAATGAAGTAAGGGTAAGTTAAACCCGGATTAAACGTCAAACGCTGTTAAAGGCAGCAGATTTATTACGGCGTTTCACCAGGAAAACCATCAACAAAAAAGGCAGGGTAAGACATGGAACAGATTGACTTAGATGTTTTGGTCCGACAAGAAGTCGGTACCGCCAAAGCCAAAGCTGTCCGTCGGGAGAATTTGGTTCCCGGGATAGTCTACGGCGGCAAACAAAAGCCTACGGCGGTAAAAGTCAGCCGCAAGGCCTATGAGCGGATTCGCCGCGAGTATCACGGACAGAACGTTATTTTTCGTCTCAATGTTTTTGAAGGGGACAAAAAAGTGCGCGATTATGCGGCACTGGTTAAAGAAGAGCAACATCACCCGGTCAGCGATCAGGTTATTCATATCGACTTTAACCGTATTTCGCTTACTGATAAAATTACAGTCAAAGTCGCTATTACAGCCTATGGCGATGCGGTCGGCGTTAAGCGCGACGGCGGGTCCTTGGAACATATTTTGTGGGAATTAGACATTGTCTGTTTACCCACGCAGATCCCGCATCATTTGGA
>JAYRHV010000165.1:0-5650 GCA_041907165.1 Candidatus Omnitrophota bacterium
AACTCGCTATTGAAGAATATACGGGTCAAATAACAAATGTAAATAGAGTTGCGAATCAAGCTATAAGTCAATTAGGACAAGATAACGAGCTTGAACCGTTAACGCCTCTTTTACATGCGATTGCTAAAGAAATAGCTAAAAAAACTTTAAATGAAGAATTTGTCGATAAAATTTTGGAGAGAGGGGACATTCTTCCCAATATTTTGCCTTGGGATAATTTAGTTTCACTTTTATTGGCGAGTTTCGGTTTTGATGATCCAAGTAATGCAAGCGATCGACAATTTATAAGTAATCTTCTTAATGATTTAGGGTATTACAAAACATCAATAACAAAAAAGATCAAGAGTCCGGCAGGTTCTAAACAAAGACAGGTTATGGCGCAGTGGAGGGGTCTCGAGAATGTTCCCGTTTATTATAGCGAGAATAATGATAAGGTTATGTTAGGCCGGTTTGACCCTCAAGCTGTAGCTCAGGCGATGGGGGCTTCTCTTCAAATGAAAAACGTTGAACATTATTGGGAGGGACGACTTCATACAAGGGATGGCCAAGGGGGACGGGTTTATTTCTTACCTATCTCTGACAGCAACAGAATCATTGCACTTGTTATTGTCGGTTTGGGCACGATCACTGCAAGTCATGGAGGGGATGGTTCGTCACTTAATAAGGCGTGGAGGGACTATTTGAACGCTAAAAGTAAAGAGTCGAGCTTAGGTATTTTTCTCAATGCTGCCGGGGCAGCATTATTTATGGATTCAAAGAAAAGAGAGGATAACAGTATTCGTCCTTTGATGGAATCTGCGTCGAGCACGGTAGGTGAAGTTAATAAAGCTGTATCTACGCCAGCGGCTGAAAAGAAATCTTCCGTCGGCGGTATCGATTTTGACCCCTCCAAACTTAATTTGCAGATCAAACGCGATAGGCATGGGGTACCTCTGCCCTTGCCACAACAGGATTTGGAAAATGTTAATATTAAAGGTCTCTACCCAGTTATTATCAATATTCTGCCCGTCAATGCGCAAACCCTGCCGATTTTAGGGCAGGCGGCTGTTGTGTCCGATGCAATGCTTTCAAAAGGTTAAAATTTTAAATACAAATTTTATGAAACAGCTAAATAAAAAATTATTTTCGACAATCATCAGAGCAATCATTTTGCTGACCTTTCTTGTCGGCCAGATTTTGACGGGGTCTTTAGGACAAGCGCAAGGCTTACAAAATTTAACTTTGGCTTTGTATCAGCCGCCGGTTTTGCTGGGGCTCAAAGTCCATCCCGAAAATCCGCTGTTGTTTGACTTTATCGTCGACCGCGGAGAGGACAAGCTTTCTGACGGGGAATTTAAAGCCGAAGCCCAAAAGCTCATCGAATATTTTTTTGCCGCGTTGACGATTCCTGATAAACAAGTGTGGGTTAATTTGTCGCCTTATGAAAAAGACCGTATCATCCCCGACGTTTTGGGTAAAACGCAAATGGGCAAGACGATGCTTGAGCAGGATTATGTTCTTAAACAGTTGGCCGCGTCGTTGACAAATCCGGATACGGATTTGGGCAGGAAGTATTGGGATGAGGTTCATCGATTAGAGACGTTGGACGCTAGACGCTGGACGTTGGGAAAAACAACCAGCGACCAGCCTCCAGCGACCAGCGACCAGCCTCCAGCGTCCAACGACCTTAATAAAGTCTGGATTATCCCTGCCAAAGCCAAGGTTTTGGAAAGCAACGGCATTGTCGTCGTCGATGAAAAGCGGTTGAAGGTGATGATGGCAGATGAGCTTGAAACGACGCTAGTCGCTAGACGCTCGACGTTGGAAAAAAATACAGCGACCAACCTCCAACCCCTAATCCCTAACCACCAACCCCCAACGTCCAACGCGACCGAGGACCGCGAAGCGACGTCCGAGGGAGTGCCGAGTCCAACTGGACGAGGCGCTCATATTTCCACCCAAGTCTTTCGCCAGCTGATTCTGCCCAAACTCATCGAAGAAGTCAATACCGGCAAGAATTTTGCCGCTGTCCGGCAAGTGTATAACGCGGTCATTTTAGCCGCGTGGTATAAGCAAGCTTTAAAGGAAAGTTTATTGGCAAAGATTTACACCGACAAAGCTAAAGTCGCAGGCATTGAGACCGATGATAAAGAAATGAAACAGCGGATTTATGAACAGTATTTAGCGGCGTTTAAAAAAGGCGCGTACAATTTTATTAAGGAAGAAGACGATGCTGGCGGTGATTTGATCCCGCGAAAGTATTTTAGCGGGGGGATCACGACAGAGTTTGGACAGGTTGCCGGATCAGCATTGGAAGTTCAAGCGGTTTCATCCGCCGCTGTTTTTGAACCGATTTCGCGCACTTCGGCAAGCATTGTAACGGTGCAGGGAGAAGAGAGAGCATCAGCCGGCGTTGTCGCGGCGAATTTATCCGCCAATGCCGCAAGTCCGACCGACTCAGGCTCAAAAATTAATAATTTGTATCGACCTCAATTTTCAAATGAATTTTTGGATGAACCCAGATTTGGATTAGAGCAGTTGGAAAAGGTTTATTTGGGATCTTTCGCAGGGGAGATGGCGGTTGCGCTCGCACAGGGTCATTATCTAAATCATAGCCAAGGGAAGATCAGTTTTTCTGGGAAACATTTTATGGCAACAATAAGGGAAAAGAATTACGAACTTCGCCAGACAAATAAAATTTTTGAAGGAGCGGTCAACAAGGTTTTTGCCGTGCTTCAGGACAATCCGGAATTAGCCAAGAAATATCAAAAGGAAATTGCTGAAGTGTTTGCCGGTTATTTTTGGCAGGTCTATCATTTAGCGAGAACAAATAATGAATCATTGGATCCGTCTGTAGACCTAACTACCCAGTCGGCAATACGGGGCATTCAAAAGTCTGATAAAGAAATTGCGATTTTGGGTGCGGGATTGCAGGGTTTTGTTGCCATGACGGAATATGCCGATAAAAAATTCTTATTGGTTGATCAAAATCCTTTTATTATTTTTTCTTTAGCAAAATATAAAGAATTGACTAAGAATCCATCAAGGATACTGGAAGTCGACTTTACCTCTGAGAATTTTACTAGACGTAACGGACTTCAGCCAATATTTGACAGGGTTATTCTTTCTCGCGTTTTGCATGAGGCGGGTCGGACTTATGTTGCGCCTGATAGGACGGAAGGGAATCTGGAGGGTGAGGTTAAAATTAATTCACTCGAGGCTCAGAGAGCACGGGAACGTTTAATAAAAAATTCAGTCGCTTTACTGAGGCTCCGTGCGACAGTTGTTGTCCGTGAAGTGCTGGACAGTCCTGAGATTCCGTATACCAGACAGATATTAGGAGAAATAAAAAATATACTCCTTCCCTTGGATATTTATAAAATCGATCTTAATGTCGGGGAGGTCAATGTTCCTAACGGAAATACAGTAGTTTCTGTTGCAGGTATCGTTGGAACAATTCAGCGCGCCTCCAGCTCTATAGCGTCTGCAGAAATTGATGCAGCTGCAAAAAAAATAGTCGGCACATTAGCAACATTGGAACGATTTAAAGATAAAATTTCAAACCTTCCTCCTGCTGAGAAGGGAAGTTTGGAAAATTTGGCCGCTCTTTTATTAACAAAAGCCTTGCCGCCTTTTAGTATTTCAAATCCAACAATAGGACAGCTCGATGTTTGGGCAAAAGAGCAGGGGATTAAAGGTTTTTCTACAGCAGAAGGCGTGCTTTTTGTAGATAAGATCTTAGAGCAATATTTTGGCTATCAGTTTGAAAATGGCCTCGTGAGCCTTGTCCCCCAAGTTTTTTTGCAGGAAATAAAAAAGTTGAGCGCATCGACACCATCTGCTGACAAGTTGGCTGAAGAACCCCAAACGGTCGGGGGGATTAACTTTGACCCGACACTGCTTAACTTGCAAATCAAACGTGACAGCCGCGGTGTGCCTCTGCCTTTGCCAGAGCAGAATATAGAGAATATCAACATCGATGGCCTGTATCCTCTTATCATCAACATGTAGCTTGTTAATGGTCAAAGCCTCGCGGTATTTTTGGGCAAGACTACTTAAGCGGCCTGTCGGAAAACCTGCCTGAACAAAATTATTAAAAGTTATTGTCGAACGGGTGTGCTTGTGATATTCTTCTAAAAAATTGACTACTGTTAACTTTAACCGATCGGGAGTGTATTATGTCAGTCGAAAAGAAGGGGCAAAATTTGTGGGGTTTGATTGTTATCGCCGCGATTTTAAGCGGTTTATCCTACTGGACATATAAGGAAGTTGCCAACGACTATATGACCGTCGAGCATTCTAACCGCATGGTCCAATCGCTTTTGGAAAATCAAACGCATTTTGTGCGCTCGTATGCCGCGCAGATCATGGACTTTAAAAAGAATTTAGCGCAGACCGAAGAAAAACTTGCCCAAGTGCAATCCGAAAATGTTGAGCTTAAGAGCAAGATGGCAATGCTAGACAATGTGGCCGTTTTAGAACAAAAAATTTCTCAGATGGAACTTGCCGCCGCGGCAGCCAAAGAGCGGGAGGACGCGATGCACGCAAAACTCCAAGAGCTGCTCTCTGAACAGGACTTTAAATCTGTCGTCGAGGGCCGCGCGCTTTTAGCGAAATATAAAAAGAAGATCCACGAGATCAAGTCCCGTATTCGTGGATTTCAGATTGAAGACCGTAACAAAGAAATCGCTTTGCGTCAAAAGGAAGATGAGTCTCGGCTTTCTTTAGGAAATAACGGCTATATCCTTCGTAATGGGCAGGAACCGTCAGCCAATGTGGTTTGGCCGCCGGTTATCTCTAACAAAAATGTTTCGATCGACGTTACGATTGTTAAGTAATCGGATCGTTTAAATGATGTGGCTTATCCTTTGTCCGAGGAAAACAATCGCACTCTTCTAACCCCTCTAGGGAATATTTCTTATTCTTTGCGGCGGTCTTTGCGCCGCCGGACGATGGAGATTTCAATAACGCCTGCAGCCACGACCCGTGTTGTTGCCCCGCGTTTTGTTGCCCTTGAGACGATAGAACATTTTATCCATTCCCGTTCAGAGTGGATTCTCCAAAAAATTACCCAAAAGCAAGCCCAGCTTCAAGCGTATGGTCATAAACAATATGAAACCGGCCATGACTTTTTGTTCATGGGAAAAGCGTATCCGCTTTTTGTTGACCGGTTGGCCAATTCGTCCACAAAAATTATTTTAGAAAATGACCGTTTAAAAGTGCGCGCGCACGCGGGCACTTCGCAGGCGATGATCAAATCAAAATTGACAAGATGGTACCGCCGGCAAGCGGGAGAAGTTTTTGGCGCGAGGGTTTTTCATCATAGCCGTCTGATGGGTTTGGCCCCGCAAAAAATCACGGTCAAGACGCAAAAACGCCTCTGGGGAAGTTGCAATCACACAGACAAATCGATAAACCTTAACTGGGTGCTTGTGATGGCGCCTTTGGAAGTTATCGATTATGTGATCGTGCATGAGCTTTGCCATCTGGAGGTGCCCAATCATTCCCAGCGTTTCTGGGAAAAAGTGAAAAAATTTATGCCCGAGTATAAACAGCAAGAACACTGGCTTAAAACGCACGCACTGCAGATGCGTTTACCATAAAAGTTGTAGTTTTAAAATATTTAGATTAACAATAGTCAACAGGCAGTTTCTTTCATATAATAAAATTC
>JAYRHV010000166.1:0-1837 GCA_041907165.1 Candidatus Omnitrophota bacterium
TTGAGTAACTCGTATCGCTTTAACTCTTCTTGCCTCATTACTAAAATGTCTCCAATATTCATAATATCGCCCTCCGGGCAATATTATCTAATAGGACATTTTAGTTTTGCAGAAATAGGACATTATCATTTTGCGGTTACAGAATATTTCCGAACCATTAGCGATGGTTCGGAAATTAGCGTACAATCCAAGCACATACCGCAACCGAAGGCAAATTTTGCATTTCCATTTTTGTACGCGACGGATCGTCGCGCAATAGGTTGTAGTGCAAAATTTGGGATTAAAGTTTTTAATTCAAATTACCGTGTGGGCCTTAGATCTTTCCGGAAGGTGGCACTTGGGGGAGATGTTCTTTTTGGGACTTTTTAAATATCTATAACTTTTTTTTAATAAAAGAAATGGTGCCGAGACCCGGAATTGAACCGGGGACGCACGGCTTTTCAGGCCGTCGCTCTACCGACTGAGCTATCTCGGCACAACTTTTGCTTTAAAGAAACGGTTGCTCCCTCAGAAATTTTTGCTTAAAACCGCTTTTGTCCCGCTTGCGGGACTTAAGCTACGCAGCAAGTACAATAAATCTTTTCTAGAAAACTTGCCAGTGCCGCACGGTTAGCGGCGCTCGGCACAACTTTTGCTACAAAAATCCTATTCCAAAATCAAAGACAGCAATTCTACCCAACTACACAAAGAAAGTCAACTTTGAATTTAATGCACGTCCGAAATTATGGATGCGCCTTTTGGACAATTTTTGTATAAATATCCTGCGCAAGCTTGATTTTAGGCATCATGCCCTTGCGGGCTTTTACACGTAACTTGACATTGTCTGCCGGCGACTCAACTATCGTCACCGTAATATGCACACCCTGCACCTGCGCGATAAGGACACCGGAGATTTCATTCTTCTCTTGAATAATCCCCATGATCGAAATGACATCGACTGCCGCCTGCCAAACATCTTGGCTGGTATCCCCGCCCACCATGCCCTCGACGGTATCAGGACTAATCGCATATCCGCCTAACGCACCAACGCCGCCAATGACCAAATAAAAACAACCGCTCGCAGTCAACATAAAAGCAACCAGCAACAGACAAAGGAAATTTTTCTTTACCAAAAATTTGTCCATTCTTATCGCTCCCTCCAAAAGCTAAGCGGAAAAATATTCCTTATCCCTTGCAAGGCTTACGGCCATGATTGGCTTTTTTGGAGCGCCAGTTTAACTTCCCGACTTTACTTTTACGTCCCATTTCTAAATCCTCCGTTAGTAATTTATCCCAAATTTTGCATTACAACCTATTGCGCGACGATAGGTCGCGCATAAAAAGTGAAATGCAAAATTTGCCTTCGGTTGTCCCGCAGGGACAAGGATAAACCCCGCACGTCTCGACTTTGTCGAGACATGCGGCCCTTTGGGCGGATTTTGCGTAGGCCAAGCAGGAGCTTGTCTAATGCAAAATCCGGGTTTAAGGTACCATCGTACTACGGCCTCTACAAAAATCAAAGCAAAAATTTTCTCAGCTTGGCTACATTTTTTATAACAGCCAACGGTTTAAGGGCCGACAATTCCTCTGTGGTATTTGATCCGCTGCTCACTGCAATCGTTTTAACTTTGGCCCGCCGGCCGGTCAAAATATCAATGCCCATATCCCCAACATACAATGCCTCTGAAGGGGAAAGCTCAAGCTTTTTTAAAATTTCCTTAAGGATATCCGGCGCAGGCTTCGGGTGGACAACCTTATCCCCGCAGAGGATTTCATCAAAAAAATGGTCAATTTTCAAATACCGCATCGCAATCAGTGAAAACTTAGTCGGCCGATTGCTGGCAACCGCTATTTTAAA
>JAYRHV010000167.1:0-5128 GCA_041907165.1 Candidatus Omnitrophota bacterium
CATCTGTTTGTCGTCGGTCTCGACCCCAGCGACTTTGCTTTTATCGGTATAAATCTTGCCCAGCAAACTTTCTTTCAAAGCTTTTTTGTACCACGCCGCGAGAATAACCGAGTTATAAATCTGGCGCACGTCGGCAAACTCTTTGCCGGTGTTGACCGCTTTTTCGATGGTGGGGAGGATGGTGGTGCGGAAGATATTTGACGAGAGGTTGGACGTTGGAGGTTGGTGGGTTTGGTGGCTGGACGCTGGTCGCTGGTCGTTGGTGGAATTGTTTTTCTCTAGCGTCCAACGTCCACCCTCTAGCGTCCTTGTCATCTCCTCCGCGAGCATCACCTTCAAGCGCTTCTCACCAACCAAAACAATGCCGTTGCTTTCCAAAACCTCCGCCTTTGCCGGCATGATCCAGACCTTGTTAAAGTCGCTGGTCGCTGGTGGCTGGACGCTGGGTGCTTTTTCCAACGTCCAACGTCTAACGTCTAGCGTCTTTACCCCATTAACCTGCTCCCAATATTTCTTGCCCAAATCGGTCTCGGGATTGGTGAGCGAGGCAGCCAATTGTTTTAAAACATAATCCTGCTCGAGCATGGTCTTGCCCATGGTCGTTTGGCCCAGCACATCGGGGATGATTCTATCCTTTTCGGTCGGCGACAAGTTGACCCAAACTTCTTTGTCAGGAATCGTTAACGCCGCCAGAAAATATTTGACCAGCTTGGTGGTTTCGCTTTTGAGTTCTTCGGTCGAAAGCGTCGTTTGCCCTTGATCGACAATAAAATCAAACAAAAGCGGGTTTTCGGGATGGATTTTAAGGCCGAGCAAAACCGGCGGCTGAAACGCATTCGTCGTGCTTTGTGGTGCGTTGATAATCGGCAAGACCTGCGCGCCTACCGGAGCTACTATAAGAGAAGTCAAAAATGTCAGCACAATAAAAACGCTGACTATTTTTTTGAAAAACGCTAGACTATCTCGACGAAAGAGCGCCTGCATAGAGTTTTTCCTCGTTAAAAAAATAAAACAAAAGAATTTTGTCAAAGGGAAATGAATACAAAAAAGAAATACAGATAAGATACACAACAAGTATAAAGAAAATCCCCCCAAAAGGCAAATTTTCTTTAAAAATTTTTAAATCTAGCTAAATAGACACAGGAAGAACCAGCCGGCCAAAAAATTCGGTGAGCGAACGTTCGCTTTTTTTGCCGGGAGCATCCTCGACCCCGCTTGAGACATCAACCGCGTAAGGATGGATCTCTTCAAACGCGCTGCGGACATTATTCGAATGAATACCACCGGAGAGAATAATCGGCACGCCAAAATTCTTGGCTTCTTTAATAAGTTTCCAGTCAAAAGTCTTGCCCGTCCCGCCTTGCACGCCTTCTTCATGGCGGTCAAAAAGAAAAGCGCTGACGAGCGATTTGTACGGACGCAAAACATTGATATCGAAATCATCTTTAACACGAAAAACTTTGATAATTTTATATTTATCAAAACGTTTACAAAAATCCGGCGTTTCATCACCATGAAATTGCAAAACCCGCAACCCACAAAATTCCGCAATCTCTTTGACCGCGCCCTGCTTTTGGTCGACAAAAACTCCGACGGGCGTCACAAACGGCGGCAAATCCGCAATGATCTTTTTCGCCTTATACGGCCCGACGAAACGTTTGCTTTTTTTATAAAAAATAAACCCCAACGCCCACGCGCCTAAAGACGCGGCCAACAGAGCATCCTTCGTATCCGTAATTCCGCAAATCTTTGCTTTTAACATATCAAACCTTTCTATTATAATTTACTAACGTCTAACGTCCAGCCACCAACGTCCAACCCCTAACCCCTGCCCCCCATTATCTCCCTAACTTTTGCGCCGACGTCGGCAGAACGCAAAAAACTTTCCCCAATCAAAACGGCATTTACGCCCAAAGCTTGCAGTTTTTTAATTTCTTCATGAGTCTTTATGCCACTTTCGGCAACAATCACCTTGCCCCTTGGAATTTGCGGCACCAACTTTTCGCTGACAGCTAAATCAACCGTCAACGTAGCCAAATTGCGGTGATTAATCCCAATAATCTCTGCGTCAGCTTTCAAAGCCCTGTGTAATTCACTTTCATCGTGGACCTCGACAAGACAGTCGATGTCTAAATCCGAGGCGACCTGTATCAAATCTTTAAGCAAGGCATCCTCGAGAATCGCAACAATCAAAAGAATAGCGCTCGCCCCCTGACAGAATGTTTCAAAAATCTGATGTTCATGAATAATAAAATCCTTGGTCAAAACCGGCAAAAGGACTTCTTCGCTGACGCGCTTGATATAGGTCGGCTTGCCTAAAAAATATTTATCTTCGGTCAAAACCGAAAGCGCGTCCGCCCCATTGTCTGCATACGCCCTTGCCAAGCCCGTCAAATCAAACGGCTCTCGGATAATTCCCACCGACGGGGACGCTTTCTTGATTTCCGCAATCAAGTTCATACGCCCGGGCTTCTCAATTGCTTTTTTAAAAAGACCATAGCGGCTGTGCGGAGAAGTTTTGACGTTCTTCTTAAGCGCAGTATAATAACCGATTTTTTGGGCGAGCAATTCTTTTTTATACTCGACGATCTCTTTTAAAAAATCTCGTTTCATGGTTATCCCAATAAAGTCTGTCATTGCGAAAAGCCAATCAATTATTCAAGACGATGAAGCAACCTCGTTTTTTCAAAGATTGCTTCGGCCTAACGGCCTGGCAATGACACTAATGTTTATCGCTTGTTTTATTCGTAAATTCTTTCAACTCGTCTAACTTTTTTAAAGCCTTGCCACTATCGATCGAATCAGACGCCAACGCAATCCCGTCGGAAATATTTGCAACTTTTTCTGCCGTATACAAAGCGCAAGCCGCATTTAAGACGACAATATCCCGTTTCGGCCCGGATGCCCCTTTTAAAATATCCAAAACAATACCCGCATTAACATTCAAGTCGCCGCCTTTTAAGTCGGACTCCTTGGCCAAGCCAAAACCCAATTCAAGAGGATCAATTTCATAACTTAAAATTTCCCGGCCGTTAAATTCGCTGACAAACGTTTGTGTCGTCGTCGTCACTTCATCCAACCCGTCCTTGCCGTGTACGACAAAAGCGCGGCGCAAGCCTAAATTCTTTAATACGCGTGCCAAAGGCTCCACGTAATCGCGGCTATAAACGCCCATCATCTGATGCGTGGCCCTTGCGGGGTTAAGCAACGGTCCTAAAATATTAAAAATTGTCTCAACGCCCAAACTTTTTCGCACCGCTGCGACATTTTTCATGGCCGGATGAAGCTTTTGCGCAAAAAGAAAAGCAATACCTATTTTGTCCAAACACTCACCCAAATATTTTTGTTCGACGCTGATCTTCACACCTAACGCTTCAAGTACATCGGCACTGCCACAATGGCTGGAAACAGACCGATTCCCATGTTTGGCTAATACCACACCAGCAGCAGCGACGACAAAAGCTACTGTTGTTGAAATATTAAACGTTCCCTTTTTATCCCCGCCAGTCCCGCAAGTGTCTAAGACAACCGGATGTTTGGTTTTAACTTCCAGCGAAAAATCACGCAGGATTTTTGCCGCACCGGTAATCTCGTCAATCGTCGGTGTTTTGGTATTCAGCGCAAGTAAAAATTCCGCTATCGACTGATGCGGTGCGCTGCCTGACATGATCAAGCGCATGACCGATTGAATTTCGCCTTCTGATAAATTTTGGCGATTCTGTAATTTTTGGATGTATTGATCCATACCGTTAAGAAATCTTTAGAAAATTCTTGAGGATGTCCATGCCAGACTTTGTCAAGATGGATTCAGGGTGAAACTGGACACCCCAGAGGGGAAATTTTTTATGGCGCACACCCATGATTTCTTTGTCTTTATCCTTTGTCCACGCGGTCATTTCCAAACACTTCGGCAGAGATTTAGGGTCAATGACCAGCGAGTGATAGCGGGTCGCTTCAAAAGGGTTATCGAGGTTTTTAAAAATATCCGTCCCCGTGTGCGCAATCGGCGAGGTCTTGCCGTGCATCAGATGTTTAGCGCCAATAATTTTGCCGCCATACGCATAGCCAATGGCCTGATGGCCCAAACAAATGCCAAGGATAGGAATTTTGCCGCTAAACTCTTGGATAACCTCGACAGTCACGCCCGCATCTTCCGGCCTGCCGGGCCCCGGCGAGATCACGATACGTGAAGGCTTTAATTTACGGATTTTTTCGACAGTCAAAGCGTTGTTGCGAAAGATTTTCATCTGCGCCTTAAGCTCGCCAAAATATTGGACAAGGTTATACGTAAACGAATCGAAATTGTCGATGATAAGCAGCATAAAATTATTCTTTTTCGCGGTAAATGACTGCGCCGACTTTTTTAAGTTTTGTTTCCAAATCCTCATACCCGCGTTCCAAATGATAAATGCGGTGAATTTCGGTTTTGCCTTTGGCTGCTAAACCCGCCAAAACCAAAGCAGCCGAGGCCCGTAAATCCGAGGCCATGACCGGCGCACCATACAATGTCTTGACCCCTTCGACAATCGCGACCCCGCTGTCCCGACGGATATTAGCGCCCATACGGTTAAGCTCGGCAATATGGATAAAGCGATCTGGAAAAACTTTGTCATTGATCACACTGACTCCCGGGGTATTCGCCATAAGCGCCATAAACTGCGCCTGTAAGTCCGTCGGAAAACCCGGATACGGATACGTCGTCACACTCACTGGCTTTAGCTTTTTGGGACCGATGACGGTCAGAGAATCTTTTGCTTTTTTAAAACGCACGCCCGCGGCTTCCAAGCGGTCCATCAAAACCAATAGTTGGGCGTATCTGACATTGCGAATCGTAAGAGTACTTTGTGTCGCGGCCGCGATAAGGACAAACGTACCGGCCTCAATACGGTCAGGGCCTATGGTGTATTCCGCGCCATGCAAACGTTTGACCCCGCGGATGACCAGCCGCGAGGTCCCTTTGCCTTCAATATGCGCGCCCATCTTAATCAAAAATTCCGTAAGCTCCTCGACTTCGGGTTCGCAGGCCGCGCTTTCAATGATCGTCTCCCCCGTCGCTAAGACAGAGGCCATCATCACATTTCCGGTGGCTAAAACCGACGGCCCAAAAACACTGCCCAAATAAATCAAA